>PIVS01000772.1 GCA_003353855.1 Desulfobacteraceae bacterium | reverse complement strand
CCATATGATCAGAGTTGAAAATCTCGTCAAAAAATATGGCAATATTGTGGCATCAAACAGCCTGAATTGCCGGTTTGAAGAAAAAAAAATCACGGTTATTCTTGGGGGAAGCGGATCTGGCAAAAGCACCCTTTTAAGACAGATCACAGGACTTGAACGACCTGACTCCGGCTCTGTCTTCTTTGACGGCATGGACCTGACCGCTGCCAATAAAAAAAGGCTCTATGAAAAAAGAAAAAAAATGGGAATGCTTTTTCAGGGGTCTGCTCTTTTCAATTATCTGAATATTTTTGAAAACATCGCCTTTCCTTTGCGGGAACACACAAAAATCGCCGAAAATGTGATCAAAACCATTGTCACCATGAAGCTTGAAATGGTGGGGTTGAGGGGAACAGAGGATCTGATGCCCTCCCAGCTTTCCGGTGGAATGATGAAACGGGTGGGACTTGCCCGGGCCATTGTCATGGATCCTAAAATTATCTTTTATGACGAACCCACCTCGGGCCTTGATCCTATTTCAACCGGGGTGATTGATAAACTCATCAAGGATTTGAACATAAAATTAGATATTACCTCTGTGGTGGTTTCCCATGACATTGAATCAAGTTTCAGAATTGCCGACAAGATTATCATCCTCTTTTACGGAGAGATTATTGCCGAGGGAACAGTTGACGAGATAAGGAACTCTGAGGATTTGCGGGTAAAACAATTTATTAATGGGGAACCTGAAGGACCGATCCCCTTTACCCGCACAGATAAAAACTATCTTGACGAACTTTTAATGGAGTAGGAATGAACTTTGATATCCCTGCGCTCATCGGGCGATCCACCCTTAACAGAATACAGGCTCTGGGACGAAGCGGCCTTTTTTTGTTTGTTGCTGTTTGCCAGGCATTTATTCCTCCCTTCAGACTATACCGCCTGATCAAGGAAATTGAGTTTATCGGATCAAAGTCCTTTTTAATTGTATCTGTTACAGGACTTTTTACGGGTATGGTACTGGGCCTCCAGGGCCATCACACCCTTACCCAGTTTGGGGCGGAGGCGCTTTTAGGGTCGGCAGTCGCCCTCTCCATCATCCGGGAACTGGGTCCGGTTCTATGTGCACTCATGGTGACAGGAAGGGCCGGTTCTGCCATTACCGCCCAGATCGGAATCATGAAAATCACAGATCAATTTCCTGCCCTTGAAATGATGGCCATAGATCCTGTAAAATATGTGATCAGCCCCAAAATTTTAGCGGGTATCATTTCTTTGCCCCTTTTGACCGCTGTCTTTGATGTGGTGGGAATCATGGGAGGCTACCTGGTCGGTGTCAAGCTTCTGGGGGTAAATGAGGGGGCATATTTTGGAAAGATGGTCTCGGCGGTTACCTTCACCGATATTTACGGCGGAATCTTAAAATCCTTAAGTTTCGGGCTTTTGATCGCATGGATATCTTCGTTCATGGGCTTTATGGCCGACCCCACCACAGAAGGGGTGAGTACTGCCACGACCAACGCTGTGGTACTGACATCCCTTTCAATACTTATTGTGGATTATATCTTGACATCTTTATTACTATAGGATTTAAATTAATCATCATGTATGGGAAAAAAACAGAAATTTCCGTGGGCCTTTTTATGATTCTGGGCATGGTTTGTCTGGTTTATCTGTCCGTCAACCTGGGCTCTGTCCAATTGTTCGGGTCGGATGCCTACACCATTGACGCCACCTTTGGATCCATTGAAGGGCTCGAGCCTGGTGCCACGGTTGAAATAGCCGGGGTTCCCGTGGGCAAGGTCAAACAGATCACCCTGGAGGAAAACCTTGCCCTGGTTAAAATGGAAATAAAAAAAGGAACAAAAATTTCCGATGACACCATTGCATCCATTCGTACAAAAGGAATGATCGGAGATAAATTTGTCAAGTTGTCTCCGGGCGGGTC
>PIVS01000218.1 GCA_003353855.1 Desulfobacteraceae bacterium | reverse complement strand
TTTGATACACTTTTTTAAGCCGAATTTTATCTTTTTCTGTGATTTGCTTCAATTTATTCTTCCAATATCAAGATAGTTATTTACAAGGGGCTACAGTAGCAGGCTCATTTGGAACAAAGGATGTCGTATTCTCAGATTGAGAGAATTCAATTGGTACTCCCTTAGCTGCTCCAAGAACAAATCCAACTTCCCACCATTTATCTCCTGTTACAAGCCCTATTGAGAAATCAGCCAATCCAAAGGTAGTGATCGTTGTATTTCCTTCAATAGATCCAGTGTATGCACCAAATTCTCCACCAACAGATGCAGCAAGACCCTGTGATGTCCCTTTCGTTATGTAAACACCAGTTCCCAACCTGCTATCAATTGCCCATCCTTTTCCAGCATTCCCACCCTTTTCTACTACAGCAACAACACCACTTCCACCAATCCATGCTGATGCTAACCCTTCTGGATCAATTAAATTAACAGGATCATTCAGGACATAACCATAAAGATCCGTATCCCCGCCAGCAAACCCAATGGGATCCTTGGCCGTCCATCTGCCAGTTTCAGGATCATAGTCCCTGTAACCGAATCTTGCAAGCCCTGTGTCTGTGTCATACAGGCCGCCGGCAAACCCGAAGGGCATGGAAAAATCGGGATTGGAGTCGCTCAGGAGGTTTCCGAAGGCATCGTAATCCATTATTTTGACCGGGTTGCCTGCGGCATCGGCAACCAAAATCAGTGATCCCACCTGGTTGTAGCCCAGATAGTATTGGATGCCCTCTTTCACCATGGAAAGGGGCATCCGGCCGTCGGCGTATTCAAAGCGCATCACAAGGCCGTCACTTCCGTCATATACGGCCAATAGCTGTGTGAGGCCGTTCCACAGGTATTTTTCCGTGACGGCCCCGTTCACCTTTTTGGCGATCCGCCTGCCGGATGGATCGTGGACATACTCGATAAGATTGCCGTCGGGCAGGGTAACAGACAGCAGTTCTCCCCTGGAAGAATAGGCATAGGAGGTGGTCTCTAAGCCGTGGTTCCTTGTTGTGAGGAACCCGTCAACATCATAGGCATAGCTGACATCCCCTGCGGTCAGCAAATGATCTTCGTCAGAATAGGTAAATGTTCTGCCAATGATCCCCCTTGATGTATTCATCTCGTAGGACCTGGCTCCGCTCTGGTCGTATTGGTATTCTTCCACCAGGATATTGTTGCGGGTCACGGTCAAAAGGCGGCCCGGGGCATCATAGGTATAGGCGTAATCTAGGGTGGTGCCGTTCACGGTTTCGGTTTTGGTCACAATCCTTGCACTGTCGTTGTGTTCAAGGTTCCGGGAAGCCAGGCTTTGTCCCCCCAGGGTCATGGACTGGCCGGCGGTTTCACCATACCCGTTAAAGGTGCGGGCAAGGGAAAGCGTGCCGTCTGAGATGGATTCGGGCAGGCCGTTGTCCGGGTTGCGGGTAATGGTAAAATCCCCTGCACCGGTTAAAAGGCCGTCCTGGTCATATTCATAATCCTGGGTTGCACCGGCATAGGTGAACTCAACCGGCCTGAAGTCTGTGTTGTAGCTGAACCCTAATGCCTGGTTCAGGGTGCCGGTGCGGGTGACGGCCGTAACCAGCTTGCCGTCGTATTCCCATTCAATGGCTTCACCGCCCTTGGTCATGGACCTGACCTTACCGCCGCAGTAATAGGTGAAATCGATGTTGCCCCCGGGCGTCCGGGTCTGGACGAGATTGCCGTTCTCGTAAGTATTTATGATCTGCCTGCCCGAGGGGAAGGTGGTAATTGTGGGACGCCTGTCCCTGTCGAGCACAAAGGAGTAGCTGCCGCTCAAGGGCGTGGTGTAGCCGGTTTTAAGATTGACCTTGTTGTATTCAAAGCTGTGGTCGGCCGGCCGGGGCGTGGTCAGTACGGTCATGTTGCCTGCGGCGTCATAGTCAATATAAAGGTTTGAATTGTCCGGGTGCTCGATCTGGGTGATCCTGCCCAGGGCATCATGGATAAAATAAGTCTCGTTGCTCTGCGGGTCCACAAAGGTTTCAAGAAAACCGCTGTCATTGTACCGGTATCCCGTTGTCCGGGTGCCGGTGGTGGCGGATATCAGGCGGCCCTGGGCATCGTATTCAAAGTCCGTGTCCAAAAGCCCGGGGATCCGGACGGTTTCAGGCACCAGGGTGTCTGCATTATAAAGGGTGGTAATGGTTCGGCCTTTGGGTGATTCAATGATTTTTTGGGATTCAACCACATGGTTTTCAAGGGTGGTTGTTTTGCCGTTGGTGGTCAGCTCTTGGCTGATGATATAAGTTGGAGAGTTAGTCGTTGGTTCGGTATAGGTTCTCTTTGTGGTTGTGATCCGCTGGAGGCCGGAAGGGGTTGATTCCGTCATCTTCTCCAGGAATTTATATTTATACTTTGAATCCACCCCGTACTCAAAGGCCAGGTCCATGCCGCAGGCAGTGGTTTTGCTTGCCGTCATGCCTAATTGCGTAAAAAGGGTCTGGGATCCGGTTTCATCGGTGATCACCGAGGTGTAGACGCCGGCCACGTCGGAGGTGTCTGAATAACTGCGCTGATTGCCTTCGGCCGTTGTGACCGTGGTAAAAATCGTATCTCCGGTTATCTCCCGGTCAAAGGTCCACTGGCCCCCGGTTTCATCCAGGACCTGTGCAAGCTTGCCCGATGATGTAAAGATATGGGTAAACCGGTTGCCCTTGGGATCTGTTTCAAGTTCCATCAGTCCGCCGGTGCTGTATTCAAAGGTGTAATAATTTCCGTCGGGCAGGGTGATCCGGGTTAAATGGTTGTTTTCATCAATGGTCAGCTCGGTGCGCAACCCGTCCGGGGAAACAATGGAGCTTGGGGTCTGATCAATATCCCGCTCGATGGTGGTGGTGTTGCCGAACTGGTCAACCATGGAATCCAGTTTTTGATCGGGCGTGCCGGTGTAATTAAAGGTTTTCAGCGCAACTGCTGTTTCAAGGTCAATGGTTTTTAGGTGACGCCCGGCATCGTCAATGGCATACCCCAATCCGTTTTCTTCGGTATAGACATTATTGCCCATTGTTTCCATATAGAGATAGGGGGCAATGGGGCCGAGTTTGGCGACTGTGCCCTGGGAGGAAAAGAGGATAAAGATATCCCCGTTGTCATTGAGCTTAAGATCTGAATAAGAGGTCAGAAGTTCCGGGTCAAATGGCAGGTCTTGGTCCCCATAAGGAATAGTGCCCTGGCCTGCGATGGTTTGAATGACACCATTTGTGTTTATTTTTCTAAGGCAATGATTGGATTTGTCGATAAAATAAACATTTCCTTCGTTATCCAAATCTATCCGGTAGGGATAGTTCAGCTTGGCCGATGTTGCAGGCCCGCCGTCGCCTGAATAGCCTTGCTCCCCTGTTCCTGCAATGGTGTAGATCGTGCCGTCGGGATCAATTTTCCGGATAACATGATTGCCGGAATCTGCAATGTAAACACAGCCTTTTTTGTCCAGGGCAATCCCGTTTGGCTCGTTTAATGCGGCGTCCATGGAGCTGCCGTCATCCCCGGAATATCCAGCCCCGCCTATTCCGGCGATTGGGTTAAGACTGCCTGCCGGATCCACCATCCAGATATAATGTTCCCCTGCATCTGCAATGTAGATATTACCAGTATTATCCACGGCAATACCGCTGCCGAAGGGTCTGTGCCCAGATAACAATGATTCCAATTCTATTACATTGGATAAAATTCCGTTTGTATCTATCTTACGAACAACAGAAGTATATAATTCACCTTCAAAGTCAATGAAATAAACATTTCCTGAACTATCCACAAACACATCCTGGGGGATCAATAAAGCCACATCCGTAGCCACCACCTGTTCCGTTGATGAGGCCGGGAATTCGCTTTCCCCCCAGAGCTCGTCCCCGTTACCGGCGATGACGGCGACATTCCCTTGGGTGTCTATTTTCTTGATCTGCATATTGTCGGTATCTGCAATATAAATGTTGCCCTGGGCATCCATTGCCATGCCACGGGGAGATGCAAAGCCCGAATAAGTCTGCTCTTCTCCCGAATCCGAAACAACACTGGCTAAAACAGGCTCCATAATAGTTGCCGTATCAATCCGGTTGTATTTAAACCCGGAATCAAAACTGCTGACCTTTGAACCGTTTCCTTTTGTTAAAACAGCAGTATCCAGTGGACTCAAATAGTGCTGATTTGATATTGTCCACCCCTCTGCCACCTCAGAATCATCAGCAAACGGCTGGACCTGAATATTATAACTCGTTGTTTTAGAACGGCGGGCCCTCATGAGCATAGCTGTGCTATATTGAGGGTATTTGGCAAACCAGTTTATGAAATTATCATATGAACTACCATAATATCCCTGGTATAAGTAAGAAACCATAATTGTCGCCAATACCGGGTTGTACACTTCATGACCCAGAAAGTCTTTTCCATCCCAACTGAACCGATAATTTAAATTTTCAGAAGGTTCAAATTCGTAATTATAAACTTTACCCCCAATGCTGATGGAAAGATCAACGCCTAACAATCCTGTCGGTAAAGAGTCTCCTGTCAATGGGATGTAAATATCCTTTCTATTGGCAGGCACATCATCACTGGAATAATGCAGGGTAAAATCCGTTCCCGGAACGGGGATATCTTCATGAAACACACGGTTCCTATCTTCAACATATGAATTTATGCATGATACTGCATCCTTGTTGTTGGTTTTTCCTGTATCCACAATGGGTGGGCCCTGCTGGGGGGCAGTGGCCCCCAGCAGGCCAATAAAAAGGATCATTGCAATCCCAGGGAGAAAAATGATCCGTCTCGAACCGCCAGAGGGTGTCTCCGGGACTGTAATTATCAGAATCGGTCAGTCCCGAAATCTCATCCACAACCGATCCGTCGCCGTCTATGTCATCGGGTGAGTTATCCCCATCCATATCCAAGGCATCCGCCACCCCGTCAGAATCCGTATCCAGAAGTTTGACCACCCGGCCATTGTCAGATGGAACCCAGAGGCCGGTATCCCTGTTATAGTAGCCCACAGGTATGATTTCCCCGACATTGAATCCTATAAAATTATCCACATACACTGTGACCGGATTGGCAAACTTGACCCGCTCTGCTCCGTCAACGGAAAATTCGGCGCAATAGGTGAATGCGGATGTGGGCGGCAGCACTGCCGGCATGGATTCCGGGGTGGAATATTCGGTCACCCTAAGATTGAAGGTTTCAAGCTCCATGACATTGTTGCCGTCCTTATCTGTCAGGAAAACCTGGTTGTCCCCCTTTATCATCACGGTTGCCGATCTTGTCCCGGAGTCATCTGTTACCGGGCTGCTCCTGTGGATAAAAATACTTTCGGAATTGCCGTCAAGGGTGATCTGGGTGGCGGCGGTGTCTTCGGCGATCATCCGGGCCGGGTCAATCACGGCATAATCATTCCAGGGCACATAGGTCTTTCTCTGGATTGAGATATATCCCTCTTTAATATAGGAGGTGACAAAGGAGGCACCTCCCTCCACCGGAATGGCAAAACCGCCGTCATCACCGGATACGACAGTGCCGTATTCAGGATGATTTAGAATGGTAATACTTACCCCGGCCAGAGGCGTTTCATCGATATTTGTCACTGAACCCGTGATCAGGGCGAACCGTTTTGTATCATAGGACTCAATGGTGGCATCTTCCGGAATCAGATCCTGATAGTCTTCACCGAAGGACCCTTCCGGTTGTGTTTCCGGCGAGCCCAACACCTTTACGGTCACCGATGCGCTGCTGACGCCGGAGCTTCCTTTGACTGTTATGGTATAAGTGGTGGTGTGAACAGGAGAAACCGCAACTGAACCGCTTAATTCAACAGAGCCTATATCCGGTTCAATATATGCTGTGTCTGTGCCGGAGGAAGACCAGGACAGAGTTGAAATTCCCCCCTGGGGAATTGTTGATGATGACGCACTGAAGCTCACTGTTGGAGGGGCAGACGGATTCGTTACATTCACGGTTACGCTGTCAGTGGTCGTTCCTCCGGTACCCGCCACTGTGATGGTATAGGTCATGGTTTCTGTCGGAGATACGGTGATTGATCCATCAACCGGAACAGAGCCGATGCCATGATCTATGGTGGCAGAGTCTGCGTAGGACGAAGTCCAGGAAAGGGTGGTTGATTCTTCCAGTACTATGGTTTCAGGATCTGCATCCATGCCTACGGTTGGGGGTGCAGAGCTGACACTTACCGTAGCGCTGTCTGCGGCGGTGCCTCCCGGCCCAATGGCTGCAATAGTATAAGTTGTGGTCTCCAGAGGGGAGATAACCATAGAACCGGTAGCAGAGACAATACCGATTCCATTATCGATGGTGATGGTATCGGCATTGGCAACCTCCCATGACAGGGTGGTGGATTCACCGGAGACAATCGATCCGGGATCTGCCGAAAAAGTTATTTCCAAAGGTGGGATGGGGTTATCCTTGGCTTTAATTTCAATTTTTAAAGAGGCACCTGGAGTGCCCCGTAATAAAACGGTCAGGCGGTTTTTGGCCTTGAGTTTGATATCCTTAAAATAATCAAGGTCATTCCCTCTTAAAAAAGTTTTCAGAGGAATAACCCGCCAGTTGAAAATGACAAACCCGCCTTTAATGTCCTTTTCCGGGGTGTTCTTAGATATGGCAATGTACCCATCGTCAGGGACATCAACATTAAAGGTATGGCGGGAAAGATGCATGCGCCATGCACTTAATTTAAAATCATCAGGTCCAAATACTGTTTGCTCTTTTGCATGGATGGATTGAGCAATAGCTATCAGCGCAACAAGTGAAAGTAAAAAACAAACCATTTTTTTTTGCATTATGATTCTCCAAAAAATATGAATAACGCCTGAATAAAAAATCCGTTCAGACACACTTTTGACTGCAAGCTCATTGTGAGCAAAGTAAGCATAACAATTATCTCACTTGTTTAAGCAAAATATGTGCCAAAATATCTCAAAAGGTTATAGTAAAACCATTGTTAATGGAGAAGGTGGGACCATCCGCATGGGGATGAGTTCCCTAAAAAATAAATCTGTTAAAGAGTTTTAACCATTGGATAAGAGCTGTGCGCTGACAAAAAATGTTATAACTTTTTTACAAAAATTGTCATTTTTCATAAAAACATGAAAAAGAGGAAAACAAAATTTCTTTGTCTTCCTCTTTTGTGAGTGTTTTTAAAGCCTCATACTGGAAGGCTTTCCCTATTATCGGCTAGTATAAAGCCGGGTGGACGGAATTTTTACGGATTTTCCCCAGAGATTTGCCAAGAAAAACAGGATTTAAAGCCTTCAATGGTGCGGTCTGATCCTTTCCCGAAAAAGTGGAGCTGAAGATAGCCCTGTCTTTTTTTTATTTGACAATTTAATTTCTCCGGTTTACTTGTTGGTGATTCTGTTGTTTTCATTCTGCATTTTTTGATTTTCGTTTCGCCGGTGTCCGGACCGAGATGCCGGGCAATCATTTCCAAACAACATGAAAGGAGGCAGGATATGCTAAAGTCAAACTGTAAAACAGGTTATTTTTGCGCCCGTATTTTTATCGGGGTTCTTATCCTCATGGGGCAGGCATGGCCAGCCATGGCCGTGGTTAGCAGATTTTCGCCCGTGGAAATGATAAAGGCCACAGGATTTATGGAGCAATTCTTTGGTAAGGTGAGCCGGGATCAGGCCTTTCAAAAGCATTTGAAGGAAAAAAGAGACTTGGATTCTTTTTAAAGCATACCGGCGCCTCTTGAACACCCTTGAAGACGCTGAAAACAAAAATGCAGATATTATTAATTTAATACCGGGACCCATGGCAAATGATGGGTTACAAAAAATTTCCCCCGCCAT
>PIVS01000217.1 GCA_003353855.1 Desulfobacteraceae bacterium | reverse complement strand
GTATTGATGCGGACTATTTTATGGCCTGGAAACGCCATGTCCTTGAATTCAAGGTTTATCTGCTTGCTTTTCCTGAAGTGTTCCATGCTGTGCTGGGCAATGGAGCAAAAGGGGCATTTTTTCCAATAGCATAAATTTTCCAGGGTATAGGAAAAGTAAATCCTATTGTCCACAGGGATGTTGTCCGGGATCTCAAGCTTCCAGGTGCCTGAAAATTCCGGCACATTAAACAGGTTTTCAATGGACTGGCCGGTGATGGTCAGGTTGGGGGGCAATGGGCCTTCAACCTTGAAATGGACAGATTGCCAGCCATCCAGGCCGGTACACCTTTCAGAGGCCACAGGTCCCCCCACAATAAAGTCGATGTCAGGATACTGGGTTGCCCAGATATAGGCCTGGTATATATGGTTGACATAACTGGCAGAAACATAGACTTTTCCCTTTTGTATGGGCAGGGGGACATTCCCGTATGTATCTTCTTCATACCATTTGTCACAGTCTTCCTCGTGTTCCATCCAAAGAAAGTCACCCTTGCTTTTACACAGCTCCCAGGTATCTGAGAAACCGTTGCAAAGGTCAAACCAGCCGCTTTTAGTCTTGCCGTAAAATTGTATAAATATGGTGTCGCTCATATTTTTTCCCATTTTTATGATACAGATGATTATTCTTTTTTTGGTTTTAAATTTTCAAAGGTACATCAATTAGTATCTTTTGTCCCGGGGTTTATTGAAGATAGATTAAGGGTTTGACAATCCCTGTGGGTTGTCATAAGAAGAAGAGATCTTCATGGTCATATTTACCAGTAGTTTTAGCCTGGTCAGAAGTTTTTTATTGGAGTTTTTTATTCAGGAGTCGTGGCAGCAATATGATGGAAATCGGTTTTTTGATGGATGATTTGCGGCAGATTGATCCGGTTTGGGAGACCACTGCCTATATAATGTATGAATGCAATCAACGGGGACATTCAGTCTATTTTTTAGAACCCCATGATATCTATATTCGTAAGAATAATGTGGTTGCCAGAATGCGTCAGATAACAGTTGAGCAAAATTTATCCATCATCGAATACTGGAATGAACTGATTGCCTGCCTGGACAAGGAAGAATTAATTTTTGAAACCGTAACAGACCTGGATGTACTTTTTTTGCGCAAAGATCCCCCCCTTATCTACGAAACCATGGAGTTCCTAGGACCTGTCAGCGACAAGGTCTTTTTGATAAACAATACAATCGGTCAGATCAATGGAAACTCCAAGGCCTATATTTTAAATTTTCCGGATATTATTCCTGAAACCCATGTGTCAAGGGATCCCAGACGGTTGCGAAAAATCATAGATGATTTTGGCGGCGACATGGTGATAAAGCCCCTGCACGGGCACGGGGGACACGGGGTTATCAAGGTCAGTAACCAAGACCAGGAAAATCTCAATTCTTTGATTAATTATTATGTGCAGGCTGGAAAACCCTATCCGGAACGGACGCCCATCATGGTTCAGGAGTATATGAAATCGGTGAAGACTGACGGGGATATCAGGATTTTGCTGCTCAACGGGGAGATTCTGGGTGCCATGGGCCGCAAATCAATTTCCGGTGATTTTAGAACAAATGTCCATACCGGAGCTAGAGCCTTTAAGCATGTGTTAACCTCTGCGCAAATAAATATCTGTGAGAAAATTAAACCTAAATTACTAGCAGACGGCCTTTATTTCGTCGGTATTGATGTGATAGGAGATAAACTGGTTGAGGTCAATTGTATCAGCCCGGGGGGAATTCCCCGTATCAACCTGCTTAATAATGATAAGCTTGAGTCAACCATAGTTGATTTTATCGAGGAGAAAATTATTGCGGAAACACAAGGGAATAAAGAAACATCGGTTAAAATTGAGGGCTGAATTCTGTTGTAACCTTTTGTTGCTGACAGGGATGCTGATTGCGATAACAGGATTGTTTTTTTCCTGTCAGAAACCCCCGGAACAAGCTATGTTGAGAATAGGGCTTCCCGAAGAACCCCGCTCCTTGAACCTCTGGTTAGGAACCGATGCCAACTCCCGCAAAATTTTGTCCCAGATTTATCAACCTCTTTTTCGTCGTCATCCCGAAAACCTTGAAATCATACCCTGGCTGGCCAGTTCACAACCTGTCTTTGATAAGGAGGCCCTGACCTATACGGTGAAACTCAGGGAGGCCAAATGGTCTGATGGGTCAGATTTTACCAGTGAGGATGTCCTGTTTACCAAACAATTGTTTTTTGATTTTAAAATTCCCAGATATTACAGTAAATGGACTATTATCAAAAAAATTGAAGCCTTGGATGCCCATACCGTTGTTTTTCACCTGAAAAAACCCTCGGCCATTTTTATTTCCCGGGTCATGACAGCACCCATTGTGTCTAAAAAAGAATGGGAAGCGGTTGCCAGGGAGGCGTTGACAAAGGAAAAACCCCTGCGTTCTCTCCAGGATTATTCAGTTAAAAAGCCCATCGGGACAGGTCCCTTTACTCTTTTTGAGTATAAAAAAGGGGCCTATATTCACATGAAAAAGAACCCGAATTTTTTCGGCAGCGGTCTAAAGATAGGCAATCATTTGCTGGGACCCTATGTGGACAGCCTTTTGTTCAGGGTTTACGGCACCTCTGATGTGGCCATCCTTGCCCTTGAAAAAGGCGATATCGATTATTATTGGGGAGATATCCAGCCGGGCTATATCAAAGACCTTAGAGAGCAGACCAATATTGACCTGTATTTTAATAAAAAAAGCGCCTTGTATTATTTGGGTTTTAATTTGCGACGCGCCCCTTTTAATGACAAGATTCTCCGCCAGGCCGTTGCCACGGTTATTAATAAGGAATTTATCCTGACACGGATTTTGCAGAATTTTGGAACCCCCATGCATTCGGTTGTGCCCTCGGGAAACCATTTCTGGTACAATCCCAATGTGCGAAAATACGGCCAGGGACAGGATCATGACCAGCGGATCAAATTGGCCTATGCCATGCTTAAAAAAGCCGGCTATTCCTGGGATACTCCGCCAGTGACCGGGGAGGGTAAGATTGTTACCCCTTCTGATCTCCTGTTGCCCTCGGGGGAAAAAATGAAGAAATTTGTTATTCTGACACCCCCTGCCGACTATGACCCCAAGCGGGCCTTTGCCGGCACCATGGTCCAGGAATGGATCAGGGAATTGGGATTACCCGGCTCTGCCCGTCCCATGGCTTTCAGTTCTCTGCTGGATACGGTCAAGGGGAAACACGATTTTGATGCATTTATCCTGGGATATGGAAAACTGAATTTGGATCCGGATTATTTGCGATCCTTCTTTTATTCTAAAAATGATAAACCCAGGGGCTGGAATATGAGCGGGTACAATAACCCCGGGTTTGATAAGATTGCCAATACCCAGCGGTCCCTGATTGACACTGAAAAAAGAAAGGAACTCATCTGGGAAATGCAGGAGATGCTTCTGGAAGATATTCCCTATCTGCCCCTGTACAATCCCCATATCATTGAAGCAACCTTTAATGAGCAATTTAACGGGTGGGTGCCCAAGGTAGACGGTATCGGCAATATCTGGTCCATGTGTGTGGTAAAACCTACGGAATAACAAATGAGAAACCATACCTATATTTTGGGGAAATTAATTGAAATCCTTATCATTTTCTTTGTGATTATGACGGCATTGTTCTTTTTGTTCAGGCTTTCTCCGGGTGATCCCATTTCAAAGGTGGTGGATCCCATGCTGACGCCTGAGGATATGAAATATCTCATTGAGCAGATGGGACTGGATAAGTCCATGTGGGAGCAATATGTGATTTACCTGAAGAATTTTTCCACCGGGAATTTCGGGGTTTCCTTTCACTATGGAGAACCTGTTTTTAAAATCATCAAGGAGCGGCTGGGATGGACCATTTTATTGTTTACCTCTTCCACCCTTCTGGCAGCCATGGCCGGGGTGTTTTTGGGGAAAATAGCTGCCTGGAACAAGGGGAGCCCGCTGGATAGTATTATGTCCGTATCAGCGCTTGTATGCTATACACTGTTTATCCCCTGGTTTGCCCTGCTCCTGCTCTGGGTATTGGGGTTTAAGCTGGGACTTTTTCCCCTTGGCGGTATTTTGTCCCCTGAACTCTGGGTGGGAAATGCCTCCTGGTTTATCAAGGTTCTGGACATTATCCATCACATGATACTGCCGATGATGACACTTTTTATCGTTAATCTAGGTTCTTATCTTTTGCTCATGCGTTCCTCAATGCTCAGCGTACTGAGAGAAGATTATATCATCACAGCCCGTGCCAAAGGTTTAAGCGAAAAGGTGATTCGAAACAAGCATGCCGCTAAAAATGCAGCCCTGCCCGTGGTGACCAGTGTGGGCTTAAGCCTTGCTTTTTCCATTAACGGCGGGGCATTGACCGAACAGATATTTACCTGGCCCGGCATTGGACGGGAGTTGATTTTTGCGGTGAGCAACAATGATTATCCCCTGGCCCAGGCCTGTTTCCTTCTTATTGCCCTGGTGGTCCTTACGGCCAATTTGATTGTGGATTTGCTCTATGCCTACCTGGATCCGAGGATTACCTATTGATACCCGGGGCAGAAGAAAAGGTGTAATTATGCTGAAAAATCATTATATTTACCGTTTTTTTAAAGGCTGGAAGATTTTTATTGAAAATCCCCTGGGAAAAACAGGTGTGATCATTTTGTTTGTGTTCATGCTCATGGCCCTGGCCAGTTTCTTTGTTCCCCATATAAACCCCATGTATGACCCCATGACCGGTATTGATCCGAATATAAGGATTTCCACACCTCCCAGTCTGACCCACCCGCTGGGAACCGATAATGTTGGCAGGGACCTTTTTGCCCAGCTTTTGGAAGGGGCAAAGGTAGCTTTTATCGTGGGCCTGTCCAGCGCTTTTTTCAGTATTGTATTGGGGACGGTGGTCGGAATGGTATCCGGATATGCCGGAGGGATGGTGGATGCCGTTCTCATGCGCATAGCCGATATTATCATGGTAATGCCTTCCCTGGTCATTTTGCTTGTCCTTTCATCCCTCTTCGGCCAATTTAACATATGGATCATCGTATTTATCATTGCCATCATGCGCTGGCCTGCTGTTTCCAGGGTGATCAGATCCCAGACTCTTTCATTGAAACACCGTCCCTTTATTGAGGCATCCCGGGTGGCAGGGGCCTCCCATCTGCGGATAATTTTCCGGCATATCATGCCTAATGTACTGCCCCTGGCATTTTTGTACATGACCTTCCGGGTCACCTCGGCCATCCTCGTGGAAGCCGCGCTTTCTTTCCTGGGGTTTGGGGATCCCAGCCAGGTAAGCTGGGGGATGATGCTCCAATGGGTATGGAAATCAGGTCATATGTTCCAGGCACCTTATTGGCTGATTCCGCCGGGGATCAGTATCTCTTTGCTAACCCTGTCTTTTTATCTGCTGGGCCGTGCCATGGACGAGGTACTGGATCCCCGGTTGAGAAAGGAGGAACAATCCTAGAACCATGGCATTACTTTCCATAAAAAATCTGAGCATTGGATACAAGACAAAGGACGGGGTGCTCAAGGCGGTTGATAATATTTCTTTTGAGCTTGAAAAGGGCAGGCCCCTTGGCTTTGTGGGGGAGTCCGGCTGCGGGAAAACAACCATCGGCATGGCCCTGATGGGGCTGCTGCCCGGTAATGCCCGAATCTTAAACGGAGAGATTGGGTTTCAGGACAAGGATTTGACTCAATTGAGTGAAGATCAGTGGCGAAATATCCGTGGCAGTGAGATTGCCATGATTTTCCAGGCAGCCATGAATGCTCTGAATCCGGTTATGCGGGTGGAGGAACAGGTGGTTGAAGCCATTGTGACCCATAGGCCTGATATATCCGGAACGGATTTGGACAACAGGGTAAATGAATTGTTCGATTTGGTTGAAATTCCAATCAATCGGATGGGGGATTTTCCCCACGAATACAGCGGGGGCATGAAACAGCGTGTGATCATTGCCATGGCCCTGGCCTGCAATCCCCATCTCATCATTGCCGATGAACCCACCACAGCTCTTGATGTCATTGTCCAGGACCAGATACTCAAAGAGATTAAGACCATTCAAAGGGCCATGAATACGGGTTTGATTTTTATTTCCCATGATATCGCCGTTGTGGCATCTGTGTGCCAGGATATCTGCGTAATGTACGGCGGACAGATAGTGGAGAAGGGAACCTGTGAAGAGGTCTTTGGTTCTCCTTCTCATCCCTATACAAAAACCTTGCTTGGATCCTATCTGAGCCTGGACAATGAATCCACTGTCATTGTTCCGGATATGCGGAAAACGCCGGATTTGATGAAGGGAAGCGGCAGCTGCAGGTTTGCCGTGAACTGTAAGACATGTTCCTCTGCCTGTAAAACAGGTATCCCCCAATGGATAAATATATCAGAAAGTCATAAAGCCCTTTGTTGTGATGCGGGCATTATCAGGAAAGCCAATGAGTAAATTAAACCCGAAAAAGTCTCCTTTGATCGAAATGAAGGGGGTTACAAAAGAGTACACCCCCAGAAAGCGGTTATTTTCCAAATGCCAGAACAAGGTGCTGGCTTTAAACAGCATTGATCTTTCCATTGAAAAGGGTGAAATATTCGGGCTGGTCGGACAGAGCGGCAGCGGTAAGACCACCACGGGCAGGCTTTTGATCCGGCTGGAAGAACCCACCTCGGGCACTATTTGCTTAAAAGGCAGTCCGATAAACAGTTTAAAAGGCAGTGCCCTGAAAGCGTATCGCTCAAAGGTTCAGATGATTTTCCAGGATCCCTACCAGTCCTTAAATCCCCATTTATCCATTGCAGAGACGATTTCAGAGCCCCTGGTGGTGAATGGCCTGGGCAACCAGGGCACCAGAATGGAAAAGGTGCTCCATTCCCTGGAAATCGTGGGGTTATCGCCGGGGAATGATTTTTATAACCGGTATCCCCACCAGCTTTCCGGGGGCCAGCGCCAGCGGGTGGCAATTGCAAGGGCCATTGTGCTGGATCCTGAATTTATCGTGGCAGACGAACCCACCTCCATGCTGGATGCAACCATTGCCATTCAATTGTTCAAATTGCTCACCGAGATCAGGGAAACCTTTGATATGACGTTTTTGTTTATCACCCACAACCTGGCAGCTGCCAATTATCTGTGCGATCGCATTGCCGTGATCCATGAAGGACATATTGTTGAGGTAAATTCTGCCGACAAAATTATCCGGCACCCCGAACATCCCTATACCAAAAAACTGATTCAGGTCCAGCCTGGCTTTAATTTTATTCGGTGACAGGGACAAAACGATCTGCAAGGGCATCATATGTAGAGGGATAGGCAGTGATAAATTCTGAAATACTTTTCCCATGGGGACCTTGCCCCCCAGAAAACCCGCTGACCAGTGAGGTTGCGTAAAATCGAAAGTATTCCCAGGCGTTGTCCGGGGAGGCACAAAAAAGCGAGCCGGGTTTTTCCCGGGCAGCAAGGGGGCCAATCTTTTTTTGCAGCCCAAGGGTTTCCTCATTAACCAGAAATGCAATGATGCGCCCTTTTACCGGCTGTCGTTCCACAAAGGAAACAACGGCACCCAGGAAAAATGACAGGGCGCAGAGCCTGGATTCTGCCACCACACTTTTTTGGCAGAATGATAGATGGGCATCCAGCTTTTTTTTATACAATAGCTCCTTTGCCCCGGACATGGTTTTTTCCGTGTTTTGTGGCAAAAATTCTTTTTTCAGCCGGGCCGTCACCGAGGGTGTCATCTTTTTTCGCTGACGTCTGGGGATATCCTCAAATATTGAAAAATATTCTTTCAAACTTCTCATGCCCGGGGGCGTTAATTC
>PIVS01000771.1 GCA_003353855.1 Desulfobacteraceae bacterium | reverse complement strand
AGTTCGCGAACAGTTTCATAACATTGTACATCATCTATCAGGGTCTTTATGTTTACCTTCATCCGCTCCGATCCGAGTGTAACCAGTTAGTAGTAAGGCGGATATCTATCATCATAAGGGTCCGTAATGCAAGTCAAAGCTTGTTTTTTTTCACCAAATTCCAAAAGACCCCGGAACGTAACATGAGCCAAAATAATTAGGGAGGATAGAACTTCATCCAGGTTGAATAAAATTGTAGCGACAAAATTCAGGATCAAGATGGCGATCAATTGCATAACGATAAAGGATAGTCCGCTGAAGGCTAAGACAGGGACAATTATTGTTGAGCAGAGGCCTTTGCCTCACCCAGTACCTCCAGCACCTTGCGTGCCAAACCTTCAGGTGAAAATGGCTTTTCAAGAAAATTCAGATATAGAGCCAAAACACAGTGACGAACAATGGCATTGTCTGTATATCCCGACATAAAAAGGACCTTCATTTGTGGATAGAGTGGTTGCAACAGATCTACTGTTTGCTTACCGCTCATCTTGGGCATCACCACATCCGTTACATTACTCTCCCATCATTTTCTGCCGGGGTAACCGGAAAGCGCGGCTAACCGTTTGGGTTTGAGTACGCTTTTATGTCTTTTCCCCTTGATGATCCATGTTGGATAGGAATTGATTTTATTTTCCATACATACAAATGCCTTCGGTCCTGAGCGGCCGCTAGGAAAACATTCCACATAGGGTAGCCGGTCAGCGGATGCCTCGAACAGAGCCTTCTGTTCCACGCAGGCTTGTCACCAGGAAGCTCCGTAAAAAACTGCCTTCTCCTGGGTAAGATGTTCAGCCAGTCCTCTCAGATAGCGATCTTCCGGTCCGGCCACTGGATCGAAAACACCGCTATAGTGCAGATGCATTCCCCCAACAAATACCATTACAATGACAATCGTCTTTCCCACCCAAGTCCCAAATTTGAAGTGAGGCAACCGCTCAGGCCGCTGGAACATTACCACTCCAAAAATAACAGCCATGATCGATAGAGAGGCGAGGCAGTAGGCACACATTGCCTCAATCACGAGTAGAGAAATAGTATTGAGATAAACACTATAGCCGAGGCCCACTATGGAGACTGTCCAGGCCACTTTCCAGTGCAAACTCGGATTTCTCACCCGGAACCCAATGTAGGCGAGTATGGCATAGGTCAGGAAACCCCAGAAAGCCGTTGGTAAGATCAAAAAGGTACCCCAGCGGCTCTGCTGGACGATGTCGCAGGAGCTTCCCTCATCGCAGTACAGGGGGGGGTGACCCAGCCATGAGGTAAGAACCAGATAAGTAGTGAGCACCATCCCGGCTACCGCCAATGCTATCAGGGGCCAGTTCGGATTCTCCCGCTTCTTCAGCACAGGCTGTTCCTTATTTTTTTTGCGTTTTTTCTTTTTACCCAATTCCCTGTCCTTACTTTGGTTACGGGAGATTCATCTCAACGTTCGCAACCATTAGTTGTTATATTCCGGTTGTCCCTGGGCTAACATCTTTGCGAAGGAGTATCATTCGATTTCTTCTAATTGTCACAGCCCGATCATTTCTTTTCGGTGCTGATGTCAGATCAACTTATACCACTCTGTGGTTATAGTATATTATCGAACTATAGGGTGTCAAGGCGGGAGGAGAAATTAATTTCACAGTTTAATGTTATGAAATATTAGACTAACAGCTCTTTGTTTGACAATTAATCTGAGCTGCGCAGGGTACCCCTGATATTTTACTCCACAGCTACAACATTCCAATATATGGGAGCATTCAAAATCAAATTAATTAAATTCTCATTTGTGATCAGGGATTTAATTCCGCCCCAAAATCAAGAGATGTTATTCCCCAACTCGATTTAATTCGATCCATCTAATTCGCTCCTTTTAATTCCCTTAAAAAAATAAATTTTTAAAAA
>PIVS01000770.1 GCA_003353855.1 Desulfobacteraceae bacterium | reverse complement strand
AGCGGGAGTTATTTTGAGGTGGGTGTAGCTCAGTTGGTAGAGCACTAGGTTGTGGTCCTGGTGGCCGCGGGTTCGAGCCCCGTCACTCACCCCATTCTTTCCTTTCCAGTTTCCTGGAGTCCACATGAATCGCGCAAAAAGTAAACCTGATAACCATAATAAAAGGGATACGCCCATGGTAACCTCCTTCGTTCAAAGAAAACCTCATTATTTGTTCACATGGCTGTTGGCAGCCGGCCTTGTTTTTTCTTTTTTGCCGTCCTTGTCCCGGGCAGCAACAAATGTTGAAAAACTTAAGGATGGCATCTATGCCGAGTTTGAAACAACCAGGGGAATTATACTGGCAGAGCTTTACTACAAACTGGTTCCCAATACAGTGGCTAATTTTGTGGGGCTTGCCCAGGGCACAAAGGCCTCAAACCAGCCGGCTGGGAAAAAGTTTTATGACGGCCTGACCTTTCACCGGGTTATTCCCGATTTCATGATCCAGGGCGGTGACCCGGAAGGAACCGGCAGGGGCGGTCCCGGCTATCAATTTGCAGATGAGTTTTACCCTACCCTTACCCACAGCGGCCCCGGGATTCTTTCCATGGCAAATTCAGGCCCCAATACCAATGGGAGTCAATTTTTTATCACCCACAAAGCAACCCCGTGGCTGGATTCAAAACACTCGGTGTTTGGCCGGGTGGTATCGGGCATGGATGTGGTCAATGCCATCCGCAAGGGTGACCGCATTGAAAAACTGATCATTATTCGCAAAGGCGAGGATGCAAAGGCTTTTAAAACCGATCAGGCAAGCCTTGATGCTGTCCGCAGCAAATTGGCTATTGAAAAAGAGACCGAGATCAAAGAATATAATCTCATATTTGAGAAAAAAATGATGGCCAAGCATCCCGATGCCGTGAAAATCGAATCCGGGCTCCTGTATGTACCCCTGAAAACCGGGACCGGGCCGGCCAGCAAAACAGGCGACCGGGTAGAAATCCACTATACAGGTGTGCTGGAAGACGGGAAAAAGTTTGACTCATCCCGGGACCGGGGAAAACCCATCCAATTTGTAATTGGAAAGGGGGAGGTTATCAAGGGCTGGGATCTTGGTATTATCGGTATGAAAAAAGGAGAGATGCGGCGGCTGTTAATTTCCTATCCCCTGGCCTATGGAGAGAGAGGCTATCCCGGCATCATTCCGCCCAAAGCCACCTTGATTTTTGATGTGGAGCTTGTGGACTTCAAATAAAGCCCAACCCGAAGAAAAATTACAGGGTTTATTCGGCCATGCTTCCCCTATAACAGGGGCATGGCCGACATCTGTTTTAAGATACGCTCCTGGCGCTTTTTGATATAGGGGCTGGGATTTTTTGCAGACCATTTGTGGGGGCTGGGTAAAACAGCGGCCATCAGGGCAGCTTGTCTTTTTGTCAATTGTCCGGCATCGCAGGAAAAATAGCCTTGAGCCCCGGCCTGGGCGCCCACCAGATGTGTCCCCCAATCCACGGTATTCAGGTAAATTTCAAGAATTCTCTTTTTGTTCCAGAACAGTTCTATCAATATGGTATACCATGCTTCTGCACCCTTTCGGACCATGCTTCTGCTGGAGGGCAGAAAAAGGGATCTTGCCGCCTGCATGCTTATGGTGCTGGCTCCCCTGAATTGATGGTTGTCTATCATATTTTCAACCACGATTTTTATTTCTTTAAAATCAAACCCGCCATGGCTTAGAAACCGCTGATCTTCCGACGCTAAAACCGCCTGCTGAAGGTGGGGAGAAATTTTTTCCAGATCCTGCCATGAATATGCAGATCTGATATATTTTGTCCGGCTGCGCTGGGAAAGTATTTTTTCCCAGATCATGTTGACGGTGCCCGGGGGATCCATATACTTGAAAATCAGAACCTGGGAAACGGAAAAAAAGATCAGAACAAGGAGAAGCTTAAAAAA
>PIVS01000769.1 GCA_003353855.1 Desulfobacteraceae bacterium | reverse complement strand
AGATTGGAATTAACAATATAGGAGTTTTCCTGGGCATTTGATCCGTTTCCCATTTTGGCATTATCAAGATAGGCCCGCTGGGAAATCAATACATTTTCCCCGATTTCGGTTTTGCCTTTAATCACGGCATACCGGTTTATGGCAGAACTTTCAGGGGCCAGGATGGGTTCAATATCAACCTGCTGGAACAGATGTTCGGCTTCAGGCTCCTTTTCCAATACAAAATTATAGATCCATCCCCGGGGCTGGCGGGACTCATTTACCCCGATATACTTATCCAACACCGTTTGTTGATGCTGATACATAAATTTAAATGTATCGGTTTCCACCCAGATGACCCCCGGGTCAATCTTCTGATGATAAAACTCCCCGGCCTGGATATAGGAAAATTCTCCCACGATGCAAGAATGAAGATTCATCAGATCCACGGTGGAAAAAGGACCAAGAAAACAACCTTCCATGGTTGAACCATGGATATTGGCATAATGGGAGGAGACCGTATTCCTGATGGTAAACTCCTCGGGAGTCTGCAAATTGTGGGAATTGCTGTGCACAAGGGTTTTATACAGCAGACTGCCGGTGATGACGATGGTTTCATCTTCAACCAGGGGCAAAGGATTCTCCTGGTCAATGATATCCCCTTTCCGCTTTAATTCATCTCCCCGGATATCGCTTTTGTAGATGACCGACTGACTGACAATGCATTTGCCCAGGAAAAAACTGCCTGCCATACTGGAATACTTGAAATTAAAATCAATGGGGTGATGGGAGGTAATTCCGTAAAAGCAAAAAAACTTAGACAATTTATCATACTCAATTGCATTCTCCGCAAACTGTCTTGTATCAAAATCAAATTCACGAAGATTTGCGTTGGCCCGGCTGATTATCCTTTGGTTCAAAAGCTTTACATTTTCCATAAAGTAGTATCCTTAAAAGTCAAAGCAAAATTATTGAATTAAATAAACTTGTTCAAAAGTAAATCTTCATACCACAGGTTAAATACAGAAAACAACTTCAATATCATTGAAACACAAATCCCAATCCAGCATTTTTATTTGATAAACTATATACAAGGTGATAGGTATCCTAGGAAAAATGATAAATTCAACCAAGAAAATATTGGTATAAAGGCTATGATCAAACTTACCCATCCCCAGATTAATGCTCTTTTAACAAAACCTCTGGATTTTATCCAGATGGTTGATGAAATTCCCCTGGGAATTCTCCTGCTTGATTGTGAGCGCCGTGTGGTCCATCTGAACCGGTTTTTTGAGGCCCTTTCAGGGACATCCAAGGACAGGGCCTACGGGATTGAGTGTCATAACATATTGAGAAGTTCGGCCTGTGTCACCAATTGCCCCATCCCTGCCATGAATCGGGAAAAGCGATCCATATCCTGTGAAAGCGACATCATCAATATGGACCGGCAAAAACTACCCATCCGCATGACTGTCGCCCCCCTGCTGGACCTTGACGGAAAAATCACCGGGTACATTGAAACCATAGAGGATTTGCGGATGGCTGAAACCCTTGACCCCAACAAAAGCGTGGCCTATAGTTTTGCAAATATCATTGGCAGAAGCCAGAAGATGGAAAAAATATTCCAGACTCTGCCCATTCTTGCCCAAAGCGATACTTCAATCCTGATCACAGGCGAGACAGGCACGGGAAAGGACCTGGTAGCAGAAGCCATTCATCAGACCTCGGAACGTGCCCCGGGTCCGTTTATAAAAATCAATTGCGGCGCCCTTCCGGAAACCCTTCTGGAATCTGAAATATTCGGCCACCAGAAAGGTGCATTTACAGGGGCCACGGAAAACAAACCCGGACGGTTCAAACTGGCCCACAACGGCACCCTGTTTCTAACGGAAATCGGTGACCTGCCCCTTTCCCTCCAGGTAAAGCTGTTAACCTTTCTGGATGACAAGATTATTTTCCC
>PIVS01000768.1 GCA_003353855.1 Desulfobacteraceae bacterium | reverse complement strand
GTTTTAAGGAGAAAGAATAATATGTCCGTAAGAATCAGATTGACCAGAAAAGGCACAAAGAAAAAACCATTTTACAGAATAGTAGCCGCTGATATTGAAGCACCCAGGGATGGCAAATTCCTCGAAGCACTCGGGACCTATAATCCCATGATTGAACCGCCGGTCATTACCCTGAAAGAAGATAGAATAAACTATTGGCTAGGTGAAGGTGCAAAACCATCCACCACAGTTAAAAGTATATTTAAAAACCAGGGTTTTAACAGCGCTTCTGCTTAAAATTCAACCTGTCCGTCATATAAACAACTTGGACATATAAACCATTTGGGCATATGACTAATCAGTATTCTCATTTCACCATTAAAAGGAAATGTTTTTATGAAAGAGCTGGTAGAATACATTGCAAAAGCATTGGTAGACAATCCTGAAGAGGTTATGGTATCCGAAGTTTCTGGTGATCAGACTTCCGTACTGGAACTAAAGGTGGCAAAAGAGGATCTGGGTAAAGTGATTGGCAAGCAGGGCAGATCTGCCCGGGCCATGAGAACCATATTAAGTGCGGCATCGACCAAACTTAAGAAACGTACTGTTCTGGAGATCATCGAATAGAGATGAGCCAAGAGAACCTGATGATAATAGGCAAGATAACCGGAGTGCACGGACTCAAGGGGAATCTCAAGGTCTGGTCCTTTGCGGAATCGGTTGATACCTTTGGAAAAGACAGACAGATCTGGCTTAAATCCGAAGAAGAGGAAAAGGGAAAGAGTTATACCATTCTTACCGCCTCTGCCCGGAAAAAAGGGGTATTAATCGGTTTAAAAGATGTGGACAATGTGAACCTCGCAGAAAAATTGATTGGAAAAGAGATTCTGATCAGCAAAAACCAGTTGCCCGAGATTGAAGAAAACACCTGGTATTGGCAGGATCTATACGGCCTGACCGTCATTGACAAACTAATGGGGAAACTCGGAACCATTGAGCGTATTTTCCCCACCAATGCCAATGATATGCTGGTTGTCACGGCTAAAAAAGAGGACAAAGAATCAGAAATTTTGATTCCCATGCATGAACACTTTATTGAATCCGTGGATTTGGATACAAGGATTGTAACCACCACCCTGCCGGATGGATATGAGTGCTGATGGGCACTAATCCTAAATGGGCACTAATCCTAAATGGGCACTAATCCTAAATGGGCACTAAAGGACAGGTCATGGACTTTACAGTCTTAACGCTCTTTCCAGAGTTGGTGACTGACTTTTTTCAACACGGGATGATCCACCGGGGCATTGAAGCAAAACTGATTACGGGAGAATCTGTTAATATCAGGGATTTTTCCTGTGACCGGCACAAAACGGTGGATGACAGACCCTACGGCGGGGGAAGCGGTATGGTCATGAAGCCTGAGCCCCTGGAAGCTGCCATCTCTTTTGCTAAAAAGAGAACACCAAAAGCAAAGGTAATCTTAATGACCCCCCAGGGGACAAGGTTTGATCAGAAAAAAGCCTGTGACCTTGCCGCGGGTCAAGAGGGACTTATTTTTATCTGCGGCAGGTATGAAGGGATTGATGAAAGAGTGTATACCCAATTTGTGGATGAGGAAATTTCCATCGGGGATTATGTAATGACCGGAGGAGAATTGGCTGCCATGGCCGTTATTGATTCGGTTTCCCGCATGATTCCAGGGGTTTTGGGAAGCTGCGAATCTTCCCTTTCGGATTCTTTTATTGATAACCGCCTGGAATATGCCCAATATACCCGGCCTGAAGTCTTTAACGACCTAACCGTGCCCGGGGTATTGTTGTCCGGGAACCATGAAAAAATCAGACAATGGAGGAAAACCTCCTCTTTGCAGCGGACATTTATGAAACGGCCTGACCTGTTTGAAACACAAGTCCCTAACGCCGAAGAAAAAGAAATTTTAAGGCAATGGTGCCGGGAG
>PIVS01000767.1 GCA_003353855.1 Desulfobacteraceae bacterium | reverse complement strand
GATAATGGTCACCCGCCAGCCTTGGTTGGCATCAACCCCAATGGCCATTTTGTCTCCAACCGCATCCGCCACAGCCCTTACATGGTCGATGTCGGTCTGTACGTCAAAGGCATGGACCCTGATTTTGATTGTTTTAAAGCCTTCGGCAAGTCGCTGTCGGGCTTCAAAGATTCTGGAGTCTATATCCTTTATTTCCCCTGTGGAGGCATAAAGTTCCACCGGCTCTCTTTGTCCCCCCAATATTTCATAAACCGGTTTGTTTTCAAGCTTTCCTTTGATATCCCAGAAAGCAGGCTCGATCCAGTTGGCCCGGACTCCCAGATAGGAAACCTCCCTGAGACGCTGGAGCATGAGGTCAATATCCGTGGCATCATGGCCCAGAAGATAGGGGGCAATAAGGTTGCCGAGCCCCTGTCTTTCCGAGGCAATGGCAGGTCCTGCGCTATAGCCTTCAATCCCGTCTTCAGTGGTGATACGGATCAGATCAAACCGATTGTCCGTGGCCGGGTATCCGGGGATCCAGCTGGGATAAAAGGGCTTTTCAAGGGGAATTCTCACATGGTAGATGTCAACCTGGCTTATCCGATTTCTTTGGTTCCTCCGGTTCATGTTCACTCCTTATTGGGTGTGAAAATTTTATTTACCCCTGGGCTTTTTTATGCAAAATGATCCGGGGACACAATGCTGCCCTTCTGACTTTTTAATTGAGTCAATGCCTGTTTTTGAGAGGCCAGAATATCAAACAATTGTTGGGGAATACCCTTTTCTTTGGCATAGGCTGTTTCCTGGAGTTCTATGCGTTTGACTATATTGTCGCAATAGAGGGAAAATTGTTTTTCATAGAGAGATTGCGGGTATTCCTTGTTGATAATCTCTTTAAACAATTCTTTTAAATCTTCGTATTTGGGCAGATTTCCTATGGGGGTACTTAAAAATTTGATTTCATCATGGGCATATCTTTCAAGCCATGCAAGCCAGACCTTGACATCCTTTTTTTCACCCAAAAGGGTGTTGGTCTCGCCGCCCCGGGCTTTTTCCGTTAGAAAATAGTTGAGTCCGGCCATGACCGGCTTGTTGGCTTTTTGGATGGCAGAATTGTTAAAAAACTTAAACTGGGCATCCATGTAATCGCCCAGGGCACCCGGGATAAAAGGGGCATTGGCCCAGGGAGCCCGTTTGATTCCCGAAGCCCCAACTTCCGTGGCGGTTGCAGCCGATACAATGGAGGCACCAATGATCACCCCGTTATCGGGATCCTTGGCAACCCAGACCGGAGGCATGGTATCCGCGTCCCGGCCGCTGTAGGTAAAGACCCGGGTCAGAACCCCTGCTGGATTTTGTGCCTCCGGGGAATAATTTTTAAGGGAACTAGAGGCCAGGGTACACCGGGAATTGGGATGGGACAAGGGAATCGGGGTATCTGTTTCATCGGTTTTACCTTCATGCCATTCACCCTGGAAATTAAATCCTTTTTCGGGGTGGGGTTCATTATTACCCAGCCAGTGGGGAACCTTGTTTTCATCAATGAGCACATTGGACCAGATGACTTCATGTCCTTCTTCCCTCATAACCTTCATTAGCAGGGGATCTCCTTCCAGGTTCACATCCTCTACAATACCAAAAATCCCGTTTTCAGGATTGATTGACCGGATACTGCCGTCATCGGCGATCCACATCTGGGCCAGGTCATCCCCTACAAAGACGCTTCCGGCCATGGCCGTGGTGGTCTTGCCGCATCCGCTGGGGGCGGCGCCGGCAAACCATGTTACCCGGTTTGAAGGGCCGTCAATTCCTGTGATAAACATGTGTTCGGATAATTCTTTTCCCCGGTTGGTGTAAACTGCCTTGTCCACGGCAAACCGATGATTTCCCTTTTTCAGCAGCAGGGTATTTCCGGCATAGGTGCATTTATAGCTATAGGTGGTCTGAAATTTTCTATC
>PIVS01000008.1 GCA_003353855.1 Desulfobacteraceae bacterium | reverse complement strand
GTTCCGATACGACAATTTTTCTTTAGGGTGACTTTTCCTTTTTTTCCATCGATTGTGGAAATGGAATAAATGGAACAATGGGAGCCAATCTGGACATAATCCTCAATTTCAACTTCATACCTGGCGTTAATATAGGAAAAAGCGCCAATATCTGTCTTGTAGCCCAATTTCAATCCGTCAGAGTATTGCACAACCCAATTATAAATGGTTGGCTTGCCATCAATGATTTCAGGAAATTTCCATTCATTAAACCTATCTTCCATTCTCTTTATTCCCCATGAATTCTTCTGCTGTAACATGTCCTTCCTGCTGGACGCCTTCCCGCTTATACACCTGGACAATTGTCAATATGAGTATTTTCACATCAAGCCTGAAACTTTGGTTATCCACATACCAGACATCCAGTTTAAATTTTTCCGGCCAGGAGATTAAATTGCGGCCGTTAATTTGGGCCCAGCCTGTAATTCCTGGCTTAACATCATGACGACGGGCCTGGTCAATAGAATATCTTTTCAAATACTGCATCAAAAGAGGCCTTGGTCCCACAAGACTCATGTCACCTTTTAAAACATTGGTCAGTTCCGGCAGTTCATCCAGGCTCAACTTTCTTAACAAAGCACCAAACCGGGTCATCCTGTGTGCATCCGGTAAAAGGTTTCCCTTATCATCCCTTTCATCTGTAAGTGTGCGGAATTTATACATGAGAAACGGGTATCCATTTAATCCGGGCCGTGTCTGCCTGAACAATACAGGGGAGCCCAATTTAGTCCGAACCAATGCCGCAATTGCCACAAGCAGGGGCATGAAAGCAATTAATAAAATAAGGGAGATGGAAAAATCAATAAATCGTTTCATATTATTTGGCTCCCCCCACCAGACGAACCGGATGACCCTGGAGAATATTCCGGGACAATTTTTTTCAGCGCTACCCTGATTTTATCAGGATTTCTATTTTGAGCCTCTTTTTTCAAGTTTTCAATCTCTTTGTCCAATGTGTCCATCACCATGCCGCAGCTGTTGAGCATCATAATCTTGTGATGTCCTGTGGGAACAACATTTTCCTGATCCGTTATCAATTCTTCATACAACTTTTCACCCGGCCTCAATCCTGTGTACTCAATCTTTATATCAACCCCGGGTTCAAACCCTGAAAACCTAATCAAATCCCTTGCCATACTGTCTATTTTGACAGGTTTTCCCATCTCAAGGATGAAAATTTCACCGCCTTTCCCCATGGAACCTGCCTGGAGGATCAACTGGCAGGCCTCGGGAATCAGCATAAAATACCTTATCATTTCGGGATGGGTAACAGTTACCGGCCCGCCCTCGTTTATCTGTTTCTTAAATAAGGGGATGACACTGCCGACACTGCCGATCACATTTCCAAATCTTACCGTGATAAAACTTGTTTTTGACCCTTGCGTATTATTCATATTCTGGACCAAAATTTCGGCTATCCGTTTACTGGTCCCCATGACATTGGTCGGATTTACCGCTTTATCCGTGGAGACAAACACAAATTTTTCACATTCAAATTTCTGGGTAACCTCAACAAGGTTCCGGGTCCCTTCAATATTATTTTCCACTGCCTTCCAGGGATGTTTTTCCAGCATGGGAACATGCTTGTATGCTGCGGCATGGAATACAATATCAGGCTGAAACTCTTCAAATATTTTATTCAACTCCGTCTTATTCTGGATATCCCCTAATACCGGTATGACCTCAACATTGGGAAAGCTTTTCTTAAGTTCAAGATCAATCTCATATAGGGGGCTTTCCGCTCTTTCAAAAAGGATAATTTTTTCAGGAGAATATCTGCAGATCTGGCGGCAAAGACCGGTTCCTATGGAGCCTCCTGCCCCCGTAACAATCACCCGCTTATTGCCAAGATATTTTCCAATTTCCTCCTTATCAAGCTTAACAGGCTCCCTGCCTAGAAGATCCCGATACTCAACATTTCTGATGGAGCTGATATTTATTTTTCCATCAATCACTTCCCCCATATTGGGAATAGTTTTAAAATTAATATCTGCTTTTTTGCATGCCCCCACAATCTGCCTCATCCTTTGCGAACCTGCATTGGAAATTGCAATGATGACCTCATCCACATCTGCGGATTTCACCGTATGTTCAAGCTCATCAATCACATTTAAAACAGACACCCCGTGAATCTTTCTTCCTATTTTAGAGACATCATCATCCAAAAATCCGATCACATGGGACTGTACATAGGGATTTTCAATAAATTCCCGGCAGATTTTCTGACCGCAATCTCCGGCACCCACGATAATAACCCCCTTGCCTTTTCTCTGCCCTCTTTTAAATATTTTCAGGAAGGAATCAAACACTGCCCGTAAACCAAAATCTTCTGTAAACTCTTCAAAGCACAGCCTGGTAATAATTCGAACACTGAGAATGGACATAAGAGTGAGGCACCAGTCAATGATGAAAACAGATCTTGATACCATTTCAAACCGGTTTTTAAAAAGAACAAAGACAATCAATCCAAAGGTTGCTGCTGTGCACGCTTTTACAATGTTCATCAAGTCATTAAGGCTTGTATACCGCCACATGCCTTTGTATAAATCAAAAAAATAAAAGCAAAACAGTTTTACCCCCAGGACATAAGGAAGCAGTTCAATACATTTTTCTCCAGCCCAGTCGGGTAGGTCAAAATCAAACCGGATCAAATGCGCCAGATAAAAAGAGGTACATAATAAAATAATATCTACCATAACGATAATAAACAGATTTCTGGAAAGACGTACTTTCATTTAACGGCAACCTTTTTGCGAACACTTATTGAAAACCAGACAAATATCAGGCTGTAAACCAGATAGGCCAGCAATATAAAATAGAGGCCCATTGGCTTTATTATTATGATGGACAACCCTATGATAGCCTGCAAAAGGCCATAGGCCAAAGAGACTTTCCAATGGCTGATCCCAACTTCATTTGCCAGCAGTTGGTAAATATGTTTTCGGTGGGCGATGATCAAAGAATCACCATCTTTAATTCTTACAATCATTGTCAAAATTTCATCAAAATAAAAGGGCGCCAGAAATCCTATCATCACAATAAAGTCGACCATATTATCAGACAATGTAATAACCAAACATGCAAACACAAACCCCAACAAAATGCTCCCTATATCTCCTATGAACACTTTTGCCCTGGGGAAATTAAAACAGAGGAAGCCAAGGCAGGAAAAAGCCAGGACCAGATATAGGGCCGGGTAGCCGTCATCTATTCCAAAAGTATAACTATAAAAAGAAAGCAGCGAAAACCCCACAACCCCGGTAATTCCAGCAATACCATCTATTCCATCCATGAAATTATAAAAATTTGAAGTGCCCACTATAAAAACAGATATGGGGATAATCAAAAAATAGGTATTAAAGGCAACCTGTTTTGAATATAGAAGAAAAACCAAAAAAACCATACTGCAGCCAAATTGAATAACAAGTCTTTCTTTTACAGACAGACGATGTTTATCTCCACCCCACAGGCTGACTAAAGCAATGACCAAAGAAGGCAACCATAACCCTACAGGAATTGACAGGACCAGGCTTGCCGATATAAAAGCAATTAAAATACCAACCCCACCACCCCTTGGGATACTTTCTTCATGGGAACTTCTGTGATTTGGAATATCATTTATTCCTATCCTGCCACCAAATCTCATTGCAAGGAAAGCACCCAATCCGCCCATCAAAAAACCAAATATATTCAAATTTATATACGTCCCCATTATTTAACAAAAACAGACTTTATTGTATGCTTAGGATCAAACCCTGTATTAAGCATCCTTTTATTATCAAAAACCAAATCATTCGCAAGCTTATCATAAAATGAATGGATCAACATTACTTTGCCCTTTATAATAATACCAGCGATCCGAGTTGCCAGCCAAACAAACCACAGAGGGACCTTAACGACCATCCTGTCAGGCTGGTATTCAGATTTCTTAAAAATCTTAATGATTTTATAAAAAGAGCAAGGCCTTTTATCTGTAACATTCAAAACATTGCAAAATCTTCGCGTTGAATTATTTTCAATTCTGAATAAAATAAAATCAACCAGATTCTGCCTTGCAAGCACAGACATTTTCTGGTTCCCTGATCCAAACCTCAAATAAACAAATTTTTGAGGGCCAAAAACCCTTTTTTCAAGATTCAGGCTCCATGTAGAATCATAAACCGGGGCCAGTCGTAATACATCTAGTTTCTTTATAAAACTATTTTTAAAAAAAGTTTTCAATCCATGTTCAGCATCTGCTTTACTGCTGCTATATGCTGAGTAGGGCCAGCACGGGTCCTCTTCATTTACTTCTTTAAAATTATAATTTTCTCCATACACTGAAATGGAAGAAAGAAAAATAAAATGGACATTTGCGTTTGCATTCACGGCAGCAACTACCAAATTAATTGTTGCAACATGATTCACATGGTCATACGCATCCATGCTCAGTGAGCTTATGATCGGCTGATGTGCGATTCCTGCGCAATGAATAACAACATCAGGAACATAAATGCTGCAAACTGATTTCAACATGTTTTCATTCGTGATATCTCCAACAATTGGAATATAACCATTAGCCTTATCCGGTGATATTTTTTTATCAAAAGCAATTATTGTATTATCAGCTAATAGAGTTTTAGCAACTGCTCTTCCGATAAACCCGGAGGCTCCTGTAATTAAAATTGTTTTCATGTTTTATCTATTTTCAGTAATGTCCGGTTAGGTTTTTGTCTATTGTTATTTTTGTTCTTTGGAAATTTTAAAATTCGAAATTCTCGACGTCTACAAAAGACTTTTATATATCTCAATATATTTTTTAGCTTGCTTGTTGAGAGTAAAATATTCTTGTAACCGATTATAGGCATTTTGTCCAAACATTTCACAGGTAACCTCCGAAACAAACAACTTGTTCATCGCTTCAAACAGTGATGAAACATCCTTTCGCGGTATCACATATCCGGTTTGCCCGTTCAAATTAACGAAACTAGTCCCCGTGCCTAACTCCGTCGTCACCATAGGTTTTTTAAAATAACAAGACTCCAGTAAGACCTGGCCAAATGCCTCGGCAGGGGAAATTGATGGCAAAACAGTAAATCTACAATTCTCTAACAAATATTTCAAAGCACTATCATTTTGAAAACCCAAAACAAATACATTGGAAATTTTTTCTTCCTTAATGCGTTTTTTTAATTCATCTAACATCAACCCGTTACCTAATATTACTATATTTCCTTTCGTATTTTTTGCAGCATCAAGCAAAATATTCAATCCCTTATACCATCTCAAAACACCGACAAAAAGCCCGTAAACACCTATCTCTTTTACCATATCAATTATTGCTTGGTCAGGTTCCGAAAGACCATCAAACCTGTCTTTATCGAGCCACAGATTAACAGTCCGGCACTTATGCCTATACCCTTGTAAAATAGGCGTTGCTCTCTTTAGATTTTCACTAGTAACAACAATAACACTACTTTTCCGTAAAACTGCATGAATAAACGGTTCGTAAAGTTTTTTTAAAATCTTATTTTTATGGATATCACAATGAAACGTTAATACAATTGGTTTCTTAACATTAAAAAGCAAAGTTAGGAGTTCCGCCGTTGGCCAAGGGAATTGCAAATGGATAATATCTGAATTTTTTATAATCGTACGGAAATGCTTTAACAGAGACCAGCTGAACGGATTAGATAATATTTCAAAATTTGCATAAAAAGATTGTGTTTTAACCCCTTCATGAATTTCTTCTTTTGCTTTTTTTGATAAAGAAACAACTGAAACACTAATTCCTTCTTCTACAGAAGCTCTTGCTATCTGCCGGATGGCCTCTTCCAACCCACCATGAGTATTAGGGAAATAGGTTTTAAAAATATGGGTGATTTGCAAGGGGCTTTTCAAAGCCCTCTTCATTATTTTTTTGATATAGCTCCGCCCTTTCGGTTACAACCAAAGACCTTTAATAATCTGTTTTAAAAAACCATGTGCTTTTAACATTTTATAAATTTTTCATTTCAGATCAAGCCTAATATTTTTGTCAAAAGCTTTATTGATCCTTCCCAAAAATCTGGTTTTAGAGTTACGTCACGTTTTTCAAAATACAAAAAATGGACAGATCCACTCTTTAATTTTCCAGTTAAAATTTTACCCCAATCCACCATCAAAAAAAACAAAAAAACCCGTTGTACTTGATTACTCAAGCAGATAGAATATTTGTGCGACCAAAAAACTATCATCAACGAGGTTAAACATACTATGACACAAAGCGTATTCCCGTTCAAGTACGAAGAAGAAAAAAAACTCCGGCATGACAGCACTGACCGGTTTGCCAGTTTACCCTGATCTTGCCAAAGTGGTTGCCCAATATAAAAGATCCCCAATTACCTCTTCCTTTCCCTACAATGCAGATAGAATCGAAAAAACATAAGGTTTTTGGCATATTCCCCAATATAAAAGCGGTTAATATGAAGGGGAGAGACCTCATTCACAGGCTTCATGCAAGGTGCGGTAAAAGCAAGAAAGTCCATGCGGTTATGAAAATTGATTTGGCCGGAGGGAGTCTTCCTTCCGCAGGTTTTGGCGAGAATGCTGCGTGGTAGTAAATAATAATCATAGCCTTAAATTTGAATACAATGGTGAAAAAGTTAGCCTTAGAACCTATCCATGGCAAACAAACTGATGAAGAGGATCAGATTTTCAATAATCAACATCCCGGGTAGGATCATCAAAGGTTCCTGTGGTCTATTTTTGCATTTGTCTAAAGGCCACCTGTCTTTTAACACACTGATTGCGGCACGTAACCGAATTGCGATGTTACAGGGAACTTGGGCTCCTTCTGGATAAACTTATGACCAAGATACACGCCCAGAATTTAAGTATATATCTGACGCCAAAGGATAGTTGCACCCAAAAATTGGCACTCACAAGTGTTTGGGCCTCGGTAAGCTCATTTCCGTCGAACTATGCCCACGATCTTAAAAAAAAAACCCCTGATTTAGCTTTGGAGGGGTGTATAAAAAAATAGGCGGTGGATTTGGGGCAGTGGATTTGGGTTGACGATCATTTTCAAAGGTGTTAGATACAGTTTTTGTTTCGAAGGATGGAGGTGTTCTGTCACGCGATCTCATCTCTTACACAGGGAACTGCTTAAGAGTCAATCACCTTCAAAAACATTGCGGAGACAAAACCCTTTGCATGTGTGCAATATTAATTTTTTAGGAGATAACGTTGTTCCGAATTGCAAAAGAATTCTTAAGATTTATCAAGCATATTTATCAAAATAGAAGTTTACTTTTTACCCTTGCATATGATGACTTTAAAAGCCAATATCTAGGTTCTTACCTGGGATTGGTATGGGCGGTTTTACGCCCATTGATTTTTATCATTACTGTGTACTTCGTGTTCTCAGTAGGGTTTAAGCGTGTTGAAACAAATGGCATTCCTTTTATTCTATATTTAATGGGAGGATATATCCCCTGGTTTTTCTTTTCTGAAGCTGTTCTTGGCGGAATGAATTCTGTAATTAGTAATAGCTACTTGGTGAAAAAAGTGGCGTTTAGAGTAAGTATTCTTCCGATAGTGAAGGTTAGTTCCACATTGTTTTTGCATTTCATTTTTTTGATGATTTATTTTGTAATACTCATCGCTCATGGTTATTATCCCAACATTTACTGGCTACAACTACCTTTCTATTTATTTTTGATTTCTATCTTACTTATAGGCACAGGTTGGTTGTTGTCTCCTTTAAGAGTTTTTATCAAAGATATGGCTCAATTAATCGGTGTAATTTTGCAGTTAGGCTTTTGGGTTACCCCCATCTTTTGGTCAATAGAAAAAGTGCCTGAGAAGTATATGCATTTAATGCGGTTAAACCCAATGGTATATATTATTGAAGGATATCGTAATACTTTTTTATATAAAAGATGGTTTTGGGAGGAACCCATGCAAGCCTTTTATTTTTTAGGAATTACAGTCTTTATTTTATTAGTGGGTGCCATTACGTTTAAGCGTCTGAAACCGCATTTCGGGGATGTATTGTAATGAGTAAAAGTGTCGTTGTCGAAGCCAAGCATATCACAAAGATATACAAATTATACAAAAAAAATACAGATAGGGTCAAGGAAGTATTTAGCCCGTTCAAAAAAAAATATCATAAAGAATTCAAGGCTCTTTCTAATGCATCCTTAACTCTAAAGAAAGGAGAGGCGTTAGGGATAATTGGGCGTAATGGTGATGGTAAATCGACCCTTCTAAAGATTATTGCTGGAGTATTAACGCCAACACGTGGCAGCGTAAATACAAAAGGAAGGATTGCAGCTATCTTAGAAGTGACATCAGGACTCAAGGCTGAGCTTACTGGAATGGAAAACATTAGGCTGAACCTAAAAATAAATGGCTATAAAGGCAATGAAATTAGAAAAAGAACTGAGAAGGTTATTGAGTTTGCTGAGTTAAATAATTTTATCAATCAACCAGTCAAAACATACAGTAGTGGTATGAAATCTCGTTTAGGGTTTGGCATTGTAACGTCGATTGAACCTGATATTTTGCTTTTAGATGAAGTTCTTGCTGTCGGTGATTTTGTTTTTCAACAAAAATGTTTGTCTAAAATAAAATCTATGCGAAAATCAATGTCGGTTGTGTTTGTTTCGCATTCTATGAACAGTGTCAGACTATTTTGTGACAGAGCTCTTGTGCTTAATAAGGGCAGTATTGTGTATGATGGAATTCCGGATGATGCGATTAAGTTATATTTAGAGCAAGGAGAGCTGAAAAAAAAGCAACGGGGTGTCAATCAATTGAGTCATAAACCATCGACACCTTTTTATGGAAACCTTTTTCATAATAAAAATGTAGTCAGCAATATATCACATTTTTGGATAAACAATTCAGGAAAAAGGATCACTCAAAGCCATACTGGAGATGATATTGCCCTCTCAATCTCTTTTCAACTATCGTATTCACCTAAAAATTTGATTGTTGGATTGCCAATCTGGAACAGCAAGGAAGAATATATTTCAGGTATTGCAACAGATATAGACAAGGTTAAACTGATTCCTTTGGCTGATAATCGTTATGAGATTCTTTTTAAACATACAAACATACTGAATCCAGAAACTTATAATACTGTGGTGGCAATAAATGATGGTGCTGAATGTCTTTACCGAGGATGCACAAAGCATTTAGATGTTATAAATAACAATAGCCGTTTTTTTGGATATGTGACATTGAAGCATGCTTGGGAAGGGAAGTCTATTAAATCTGATAAGACTTACATGTTCGACGATGTCAAGCTCACCATTGACAGCAATGATTCTGGTGGGAAAATGTATGATGGAAAATCTTCTTACGAAGAGCTTAATAACACTTTATATAACGATATAAAAAAGCGATTTAATCCAGATGCAATAATTGATATCGGCGCAAATTATGGATATACGGGGATTGTCTTTAAAAAAAAGTTTCCTAATGCACATTTAACTTTAGTAGAACCATGTCCATCATTATGTGAATATATAGCGATGAATATTCAACAAAATAAAATTAACGAGTATGAAATAATTAATGCTATCTGTGCTGAGAAACCTGATTTAGATCGAAATTTTGCGTTAAATCCACTAGGAAGTCAAGATAATAGAGTCCTTGGAGAGAATGAGGGGTGGAAAATTATCCAAGCAACTACTGTAACTCTGGATAAATTATTAGCCGATGCTAACTGTGAGTTCTATTTTATTAAGATTGACACACAGGGATATGAGAAGCAAGTTTTTGAAGGCGGACTAAAATTTTTAAGCTCGAATTCCAACTGGTTTATAAAAACAGAATTCGCTCCGCACTGGTTAAAATCCCAAGGAACAAATCCTTTAGATTTTTTACAGTTTCTCATAGAAAACTTTGCTGTGGCGGAATTACCACTGAGGCCAAGATTTATTGGAGATTCAATTAAGTACCTGTTTAAGAACAGGCTCAACCTATCAGATATTGATAGGTTTGTAGAATACTTACAAAAGCATAATAAAAATAGGCGTGGATGGTGTGACCTGATCGTTATGCCAAAAGATGGAATGAAAAGATATGAACTCTCTTAGTCACTATCGAGATGAATTGCTACGTGATGATGTCACACCTCGCAAACTGAATGATATTGCGAAAAAACACAAGGATTTACTCATTCGGGAGCTTGATGAAGATAAGATTAAAATTGAAAAAATATCGGTCTGTAAATGCGGAAGTACTAATTTAGAACAATTAACAAAGATTGATCGTTATGGCTTGCCTTTCGGAAGTTTGATTTGTAAAAATTGTGGGCTTGTTCTGACTAATCCTCGTATTAAACAGGAGTCACTGCCTTACTATTATGAAAACTTTTATCACCCTTTAAATTACGGGAAAGAAAGGTTAGATGGATTACAAGCCCTTTTTCAGGTTGGACAAGGAAAAAAAATATTCGAAATTGTCAATCACAGTTTGCCTAAAAAAAAGAAATGGACGATTCTAGAAATTGGAGCAGGTACTGGCAGTGTATTGCGTGAATTTAAAAACGAAGCGTTACTACATAACATTGAGATTGATGAATTGGGGACTGAATACAGTCATGACTGTTTATCTCTCTGTGAAAAAAATGGGGTTAACGTCATACATGGCGACTTAGATACGATTGCAAATATGACTGATACTTTTGATTTAATTATTCTGAGTCATGTTTTTGAACATTTTATAGATTTAGAGGCAGAGCTTTCAAAAATCAAAACGTTGCTCAAAAACAGAGGGATACTTTATATCGAAGTTCCTGGTATTGAAAGAAATAATACTGTTTCAACATATAATTTTGATTTTTTAGAATATCTGACTCATGCACATATGTATAACTTTAATGCATACTCATTGGAAAAAATAATGTCACTTAATGGGTATTGCAAGATTTCGATTAATGAAACTGTTGAGTCGGTTTTTGTTCCTGATCCGCAAGGTTCTGGAACTATAGATTATCAAGATAACCATAAGAGAATATTGACATTTTTAAAAAGATTGGTGCTGAGTAAAAAGTTTTTGGGTCTGGGAATGAAGCACATGATAGAAAAAAAGAATATTCGAATAGATACCAGAGACAATGAAATCCGCGCTTTTAAAAAAATAATAGAAAAACAGAATATTCGAATAGATACCAGAGACAATGAAATCCGCGCTTTTAAAAAAACAATAGAAAAACAGAACATTCGAATAGATACCAGAGTCAATGAAATCCGCGCTTTTAAAAAAATAATAGAAAAAGAGAACATTCGAATAGATACCAGAGTCAATGAAATCCGCGCTTTTAAAAAAATAATAGAAAAACAGAACATTCGAATAGATACCAGAGTCAATGAAATCCGCGCTTTTAAAAAAACAATAGAAAAACAGAATATTCGAATAGATACCAGAGACAATGAAATCCGCGCTTTTAAAAAAATAATAGAAAAACAGAACATTCGAATAGATACCAGAGACAATGAAATCCGCGCTTTTAAAAAAATAATAGAAAAACAGAACAAATCTATTTCTTCTATTTTAAACTGGATAGAAAACAAAGAGAACTCATATACATACAGAATATTTCATTTATTCAACAATGAACTATCGGATTTAAAAAAGGTTATGAAATAAAATGCATGAAATAAAAATTAGTATAATTATTCCTGTATATAACACAGAAAAACATCTCAATACATGTATAAACTCTGCATTAAATCAGAGTTTAGATAAAATTGAAATTATCGCAATTGATGATGGTTCTACAGACACGAGCTTGGAAATTCTGAAAAAATATAATAATCCATGTTTAAAAATAATAACACAAGAGAACCAAGGCCTTTCCGGGGCTAGAAATATTGGTATTGAAGCCGCTATCGGTGAATTTTTAATGTTCTTAGATAGCGATGATTATATCCATAAAGATATGGCAAAGAGAATGTATACAGAAGCAATATCAGAACAATCTGATATTGTGATATGTCGATATGAGCAGGTTTGTGAAAAAGGAAGTGTTTTTCATACTTCTGGTATAAAAAAAGGTTTGTCAAAAGGTGAAATATTCAAACGAGTGCTGGCTGGAAAAATGTCAACAATGGCTTGCGACAAGATATATCGTCGAACACTTTTTATCGATAACGAGATTAGATATCCTTTAAACCTTTATCACGAAGACATTCCTATTACATGTCAATTAATTTATCATGCAAAAAAATTAAGTGTCGTGGAAGAAGTATTTTATTTTTGGCTCCGCCGAAATGGGTCGATTAGTAAAAGTGTATCGGAAAAACACGTAAATGATATATTTTCCGCGTTGGAAATGACTAAGTCTTTTTTAAATAAAAATGGGGTGTATAAAAAATACAAAAAAGAATTTATACGTAGAGTTTTTCATTTTACCTTGGGATTAATTGATCGTATTTTTCTATTTAATGATGCTAATTTTGACAAAACCAAGTTAGTAAAAAAGGTTATAGAGGCCATAGAAAAAAACAACTATAATACGACAGATTCTTTGCAAAAGTTAGAAGAGTACGACCCTATATTGTATACTAAATATAATCTTATTTTGACTTCAAAAAGTGCGGGGAATGATGTCACGGACAAAGAGTTGATTAGAGAACTTGAAACCTGTAGGAACAAATTAATGTTATGCGAACTTGAATTGAGAGCATTCAGAAAAATTCAAATGTTTTATAACCTGACAAAATTCATTTTACCTGTTAACAGTAGACGAAGAACTTTGGTCAGATATATAGTGAATGCTTTAACTCAAAAACATAATACTAAAGATAGAGTGACTCTCAAAGAAAAATTAACAGAAACAAATAAGTTGCCTACTGAAGAAAACGACAAAACCATACCGATGCTTGATGTTGCAATGTCAATCTCAAAAGAAGAATGCAATTTATTATCAGCCTTGAAAAATAGGTTTAAAGGGAAACGCTGCTTTATTATAGGTAACGGACCATCACTAAACAAATGTGACTTATCATTACTTCAAAATGAGTATACCTTTGGGGTTAATGGTATTTTTTATAAAACTGATGAAATGGGATTTGTACCGACATTTTATATGGTTGAAGATGGGCATGTTGTTGATGATAATCTTGAGCAAATTAATGATTACGACTGCAAGTATAAATTTTTTCCTTCACTTTATAAAAGCAAAATTCAGAATACGGATAATACATTTTTTTTTGCAGCAGATCTTGGTTTTTATAGAGGTGATCATCCATCATTTTGTAAACCAAGGTTTTCAAAAGACGCCTCAAATGTAGTTTATGCAGGCCAATCTGTTACATACATGAATATGCAGCTAGCGTATTATTTGGGTTTCACTAAGGTATATTTGATTGGTATGGATTTCTCTTATAAAATCAGAGAGTCAGATGAGGCTCGTGGAGCTACATTAATATCAAATGAAGATGATGTGAACCATTTTCATCCAGATTATTTTGGAAAAGGGAAAAAATGGCATGATCCTAAAGTTGAGAGGGTTGGGCTGAATTATGAATTTGCAAAAAAAGTTTATGAAGAAAATGGCAAGAAAATTTATAATGCAACTATCGGAGGTAAGCTTGAGATTTTTAAACGTGCCTCTTATAATGATTTATTCGTGAAATAAGTGGTTAACTTTCTCGGATAGACAAATGTCTTATCATATAAAGATGAAATGAATTTAATCTTAATTAATGGAGGTTTATATGATAATTAAAGATCAGCTTAAAGAAGAATATTCTAAAAGTTTTGGAGCAAATGTCTCGGGGAAAGAATATGTCACTTTGGAAAAAAACAATGCGAGTAATGATGCTGAGTTCGCAATTTATGGGAATAGACTGGCTTCATGGTTAGCAAAGCGTTTTGCACACCACAGTAAACTTGATCTGTCCAAAGGCCATTTATTGGAGATTGGATGCGGGATGGGACGAATCATGAAACCGCTGTCTATTTATGTTAAGTCTATAACTGGGTTGATATTTCAGATCAAATATTAAAAGAGGCTGAGATTTATTTACGGGATATGCCCAATATTTCTCTAATAGAAAATGATGGAACGACTTTAAATGTTTTTACTGATCAGACTTTTGATTTTGTTCTTTCAACTGGTGTGATTCAACATATTCCACTTTCCGTTCTAATTATGAAAAGTGAAGTTTCAACAGGTGTTGCAATAAAACCTCAGGATATACATGAACTTATTTGGAGAACCAATTGCTGGAATGATCTAAATTCAATGAAAGACCATCAAAATTTACAGAAAAAGGGATAAAGACCGATATCCTTCTTTGATAAAGAGGACTATGCTTATTATCGAAGTGATGAATTCGGATTGGATTGTAAAGTTCGAAAATTATCAGAGTTTGTTTTGTCTAACGGTTCCAGTTTATTATCACGTGTTGAGGAAACAAAAAATCCGTATTTCGAGACCAATAAAATTGCAAAGAATGAAAAGCTTTTTGGCAATGAATTTTAAAAAAGGCATGGGGTAATATTTTTTCTTGACAAATGTCAACCATATCAGCGCTTATGCAAAAAGAGTGGATGCAATGATTGCTGCCATTGATTTATATTTCAAGAAAAATTCCATTGATTATTCTAAATTGAGCGCATGTGATTTAGCCGCAGCAGAAGGTTTTGTTGCAAATCATTATTTTGCTAAAGGTTTAAAAAGATGGACATATATGAGTTAAATGAGGTCAATATTGATATAATTAATCTCATTCATGCATTTAAGAATATAAAGACAAATGTATATAAGATTGATTTTGACTATGTTGATTGGGCGTTTTCAATAAAAAAGAAGTATGACCTATGCTTTTGTTTAGGGATTGTCTATCACATGGAGAACCCTGTTTTATTTCTTAGAAATCTATATGAGATTACAAATAAATATGCTGTAATTGAAAGTGATACACCGTTGATTACTGAAAGTTTCCGGGGGAATGGCGGGTATTTTATGAATAGAGATCAGGTTACGCTGACTGGCGGCAACATCCGCCAATTATTAGAAATGAGACCGAATAGAAAAGCCCTGATTGATACCCTTTTGTTTGTAGGATTTAAAAAAGTAAGTGTTATCGAACAAGACCCTAATATAACAAGTACATATTTTATATCAGGAGAGAAATCAATCCTCTTTGCGGAGAAATAACATCTTCGGTTCGATCTGCATAGATATTATACCAACTGGTTCCGATCTCTGACAGCACAACGAACCAGCAAAGGAAGAGAGGCGTTTGGCCTGTAGGCGGATAGAATCAAATTGACAAATTCTAATTTTTCTGGCAAACCTTGCACTGAAAAGTTAAATCTTTGGGAACGTTGAACAACAGTAATAGGAACAGGCCCATGATTTTTGGAATAAACTTTGAAGGGACATATATGAATGCATTTTTTTAAGCAGCAATGGTATTTAAAAAAATTAAAGTTAATTAAAACTAAGGCATCATAATAATAAGGTTAACAATATGGATATACTTGTTCTTTCCGGTAGCATAAGATCCTCCCAGAGGAATCTTGACAAAATCAAAAAAAATTCTGACCAAGCTTCAAACGTAAAAAAATACGCTGCTCTTTGCAAAGAAGACGTAGCAAATGGAGCGACATACTGTAACTCAGATATATTGGTTGGCGCTGCTTTGCTGGCCACACGGTCACAGGGGATGGAGTCGTTTGGATTTTCTCTGGCAAATCTTTTTTCAACGTCTGAGGACACTTCTGATGAAAGGTAAATGCCTTAGTAATAATATTGTTGTTGATAATATTGAACTGTAATCCCTACTCTCTAAAATTGATGAATACAGCTAGGTAGATATTGGAAGTAGCTATTTACCGAATTAATTGAAAGCGGCATACCTTTATGGACAACTTAAAAAGGCGGAGAAAATTAATAAAAATCGCCTAAAAAGCTGGGATTTTTACAAAAAAGCTTTAAACGCTTTATCCACACAAGGTTTGGTTTGTGTTCCTGTCATACCAGAGTATTGCAATTTTAACGCACACATGTTTTATATTAAAGTCAAGGATATAAACGAAAGGTCAGCCCTAATAAATTATCTTTTCAAAAATGAGGTTAATGCTGTTTTTCACTATGTCCCTTTACACAATAGTGAGGCTGGTCTTAGATATGGGAGATTTAATGGTGATGAAAGATATACTTGCAGCGAAAGTGATCGGCTAATTCGCTTGCCGTTATTCTTTGGAATAAAAGCAGACGAAGTGAATTATATTACTAACCTTGTAAAACAATTTTATATTAATCCAAAAAGTTTGAATTGCTTTTAAGATATTAAATCTTAGTAACTATATTTAGATTAAACTTATTTTTGCAGAGACAAATTTTTTGTTTTTTTTAAAAGAATGATAACGACAAAAATATTATACGTGTTGGGATTCAATAAATGTTATTTAGTTCTTATTTATTTATATTTGCATTTTTGCCAATAACTTTTTTTATTTATTTCTATTTACTTGGAAAAAAATTATTAATAGGAGCGAAAAGTTTTTTAGTGTTTGCTTCATTATTATTTTATACTTTCTGGAATGTAAAATACTTGCCATTGATTTTAATTTCGATGCTTTTTAATTATGCGATAGGAAACTCTTTCAATAACAAGAGCATAGAAAAAGTAAAAACCCATAAAAAAGCATTATTGACGATTGGTATCATAGCAAATATTGCGTTACTGGGATATTTTAAATATTCAGATTTTTTTATTGAAAATTTAAATCTTGTCTTTGATAATTCTATTCCATTATTGCACATAGCTCTCCCCCTCGCAATTTCTTTTTTTACCTTTCAACAGATAGCGTTTCTTGTTGATTCCTATCGTGGTAAAATTCAAGAAGATGACTTTTTAAATTATGCACTTTTTGTAACTTTTTTCCCACAGCTAATAGCAGGACCTATTGTTTATCACGCAGAAATAATGCCTCAGTTTGCAACGAAAGGTAATCTTGTAAAAAATCATAAGAATATAGCTACAGGAATTTTCATCTTTTCAATAGGGCTATTTAAAAAAGTTATTATAGCAGATACATTTGCTATTTGGTCAACCAAAGGATTTGATCAATTAGCAACACTAAATTTTATCGAAGGATGGCTGACATCATTATCTTATACATTTCAACTCTATTTTGATTTTTCTGGTTATACAGATATGGCTATTGGGGCTGCAATGCTTTTTAATATCAAACTTCCTATTAACTTTAACAGTCCATATAAAGCATTAGATATTCAAGATTTTTGGAGAAGATGGCATATTACACTTTCCCGCTTTTTAAAGGATTATATCTATATTCCTTTGGGTGGGAATAGAAAAAGTTCTGTCAGAACCTCAAGCAATCTATTAATGACATTCATCCTTGGTGGAATCTGGCATGGTGCAGGGTGGACATTTATCTTTTGGGGATTTCTCCATGGCATGGCTTTGGTTATTCATCGATTTTGGAAGCCTTTACGGTTTGCTATGCCAAAACTGCTCGCATGGTTTATCACTTTTAACTTTATCAATATAGCCTGGGTATTTTTTAGAGCTAACGATTGGAATAACGCTATTAAAGTTTTAAAAGGGATGTTTTTAACTGTTCCGGATTTCGGAGTAAAAATTGCAATATTAGAAAGTAAAGAATCTAGTGATATATATGTCTTTTCAATACTGGCATTTGGGATTACTTTATTTATGCGGAATTCAATGCAGTGGAGAGAAGACTTTAATCCCACAAAGTTATATGGTGCATATACTTTGGTATTATTGCTGTCTGCAATGTATTTCATGCATAGACCTATAACATTTTTGTATTTTAATTTTTAGAAGATGTCATCTTATGTATAAGAAATTTACTTTAATAATTATCACTGGTGTTATATTTCTTGGTCCAATAGGACAATTTTTCCTATTTAAGCATACACCTATTTATAATTTAAATCTATTGACTAAACTGTATGATGATGCCTCATGGGTTAATGGAAAACCAAAGATTGTAATTATGGGCAGTTCACATGCTAAATATCATATCATCCCTGCGGAAATTGCAAAACTGAACCATGATTATGAGTTAAAAGATATTGTAAATATAGGTGAAAATGCAGCTACCCCTTTTGAGATGTATACATCATTTATGAAAAATAGAGATAAATTTTCAAAGGTAAAAACAGTCTACTATACACTTGAACCGCACATGTTAGGTGAAAAATATTATCCATATAACAAGTATGAAAGTATACTTCTAAATTATGATCAATGGAAGTATTTAGAAACTAATCACAATAAAAAGAACGATTATTTTTTCCCGTTTCAAACGTTTGTTCAGACGCTAGAATTTGAAACAACAAACCGTTCAAAAAACAATGGATATTCTGCCTTAAAACATAAAAAATTCAATGAATTTTCGTCAGGAAAGGTTTCAAAACTCATATACGAACCATTAGAATTATTTCCAGTATCATTACATGGAATAAAATATTTCAAAAAGTTAAAAGAAGAACTTGACAAGCAAGGAGCAGAATTAATATTAGTTTTAACCCCAACCTATACTTGGCAACAATATTACGCTAAGGAAGCTAAAATATATGATGATATGCTCATAAATTCATTAAATACTGCTATCGGTGATAGTAAAGTTATTGGCAGTTTTTGGCCTGAAGATTTTGCTTTGCAATATAAAGATTTTAAAGACGATACTCATCTGGCTCATAGTGGTGCATTAAAATTTACACAAGAAGTCTTTTATAATATAAAAAAATATAATACTCTTAGACCGACTGCTATTAAAAATACCTTTTCTTATAGATTCACCTCTTTCCAAAAACAATTAGGGAAAAAACTGATCGGAAATCTAAGTATTAAGGCTTTACGGTGGAAAACTGATCAATCTGGAAAAATCACTTTTGAAAATGGACATTTAGAATTAGATACAAAAGATTTCGAAAACTTTGCATACTTAGATACAAAATTCAAGGGTATTAAAAATATTGAGTCAATACTTATATCTATGAAACTGCCAGATGAAAAGCTTAAAATGATTGCAATTTCATTGCGAGATGACAAGGAGTATGGACATTTTTTTATTAAACCAGATAAATTCAAGAATGGAAAAATCAGGTTATCAAAAATAGAAATTGATCGATCATCTAAGAATTTCGAGTATAACAATTTTGATGGTTTTACTATTCGACTTTATCCTGAAAACAAAGGTGGAATAACTAATTTTAGATTGGATGAAATAAAATTTTACAACTAGAATGTGAATAAAAGGATAAGAAATGAAGCTAACGGCCCTTTTACCAATGAAAGGCAATTCCGAACGTGTCCCCAATAAAAATATGCGTGATTTTGATGGGGCACCTTTATATCATGCTGTTATGAAGGCTCTTATTGAATCTGAACAAGTTGAAAAGGTGGTTATTAATACGGACAGCGAGATTATAAAAAATGATGCCATGAAATCTTTTGGTAATCACGTGTTGATTATTGATCGTCCTGTTGATATTCAAGGTGACTATGTTTCGATGAATGATATTATCGATTATGACCTGGGCCAATTAGATGGAACTCATTTTCTGCAAACACACAGCACAAACCCTCTGATAAGCTCAAAAACCATAAATGATGCCATTTGCGCTTATTCTTCGGGTTTAAAACAATACAATTCTGTTTTTTCTGTAACAAAAATACAGACTCGGCTCTATGACAAAAACGCCGACCCAGTTAACCATAACCCACAAGAGCTGATACGGACACAGGATTTAGCTCCTTTGTATGAAGAAAATTCCAATTTATATATTTTTTCTAAAAAATCCTTTGCAGCTGCAGGACAGAAACGTATTGGTTTAAAACCTCAACTTTTTGAGATGAACAAATTGGAAGCAGTTGACATTGATGAACCAGAAGATTTTGAATTGGCAGAACTTCTGTATAAACATTTTAGGATAAAGAAATGATCAATTTAAAACAAAAATTGCGCAATAATGAATTGACAATTGGCTCATGGATTATGATAGGACATCCAGTCTGTGTTGAAGTTTTGGCTTTGGCAGGGTTTGAGTGGTTGGTTGTTGATATTGAACATACCTCTATTGATTTGGAAACAACTCAGATACTGATTGCCACCATTCAGGCTAAAGGGATGAAAGCTTTAGTGCGGGTCAGTAAAAATGAAGAAGTTATAATCAAGCGAGTTCTTGATATGGGAGCAGATGGTATCATCGTTCCCATGGTTTGTTCAGAAGAGGATGCCAGAAAAGCGGTAGCTTATGCCAAATATCCTCCATTAGGAGAGAGAGGCGTTGGATTGTTCCGGGCACAAAAATATGGAATGGGGTTTGAAGAATACAAGAAATGGGTGAACGATGAGCTGGTAATAATTGTTCAAATTGAACATATTACAGCCGTTAAAAATATTGATGCCATTGTCAAAACTGAAGGTATTGATGCGACTATTATTGGTCCTTATGATTTATCTGGTTCAATGGGATTCCCAGGAGAGTTTCAACGGCCAGAAGTGCAAAAGATGATACAAACCGTGCTGGATAAGTGTAACGAACACAATATTCCATCCGGTTTTCATGTTGTAGATACAGACCCTGTAAAGCTAAATGAGAAGATTGCTCAAGGGTGCACTTTTTTAGCATATGGCATTGACTACTTTTTTATGCGGGATGCGGCTGTCACTGGAATGCAAAAAGTAACTCGACAATTAAAAAGAGAATAAATAATATGAATATTTTTGTATCGACCCATCCTTTCTCCCAAACATCAGAAATTCCCGGACAGTTATTAAAAAAAGCAAATTTACAGGTGCGTCACAACCCGTATGAACGCAAAATCAGCACTGGGGAGTTGGCATCCGAGATTAAATCTTCCGATGCTCTCATTGCAGGAACAGAAAAAATCACACGCGATGTGTTTAAAAATGCTCCCAATTTAAAAATCATCTCAAGGGTCGGGATAGGGCTTGATGGTATCGATTTTGAGTTATGTAAAGAATTTGGCGTTCGAGTGGCATACACCCCTGATGCTCCGTCTATGGCAGTTTCTGAACTATGCGTTGGGTTGATACTTGATGTTGCACGAAAAATATCTGAGACAAACACGAACATTAAATCTGGCATATGGCACCGCTATATGGGGATGCTTCTTTATGGAAAGACTGTTGGTATTATAGGCATGGGTCGTATTGGGAAAGGCTTGGTTCATTTGCTATCTGCTTTTAATATGAGAATACTTGTTAATGATATCAATCCTGATTTATCCTTTGGTAAATTAAATAATGTTTCCTTTGTGGCAAAAGAACAATTGCTAAAAGAAAGCGATGTCGTCTCAATAAATGTACCATTAAAAAAAGATACTCATGATTTGATAAAAATAACAGAATTAAAACAGATGAAATCAACATCAATGTTGATCAATACAGCAAGGGGCGGGATCGTTAATGAAGCAGACCTTTGTGTTGCGTTGCGCAAAAATATTATTGCTGGTGCTGCTGTCGATGTTTTTGAACAAGAACCTTATAACGGACCTTTGACAACCCTTGAAAATTGTATTCTAACGTGTCATATGGGAGCCAGCACTGTGGATTCCAGGACAGCAATGGAAGTGGAAGCGGTTGAGGAAGTGATCCGTTTTCATAAAGGGCAACAATTGAAGAATGAGGTTTTTAGTAATGAGTAATAAAGCGGTTGTGTTTGGTGGAGCAGGTTTTCTTGGCGGTTATGTTGTAGATGAACTTTGCCGGCGAGGGTATGAGGTAGTTGCTGCAGATATTCAGCAATCAGACTATCTTCCCAAGTCAGTTTTTCAGTATTGTGATGTTCTGGATCGAGAATCAGTGGCAAAAGCTGTCACAAGTGATGTTGACTTTGTGTACAACTTTGCGGGTCTTGCAAATCTTGATGAAGCGGTTACAAAACCTGTTGAAACGATTGAGTCTAATGTTATTGGTAATTTAAATATTTTAGAGGCCTGTAAAAATAAAAAAATAAATCGTTTTGTATATGCCAGCAGCACATATGCTTTGAGCAATAAAGGCTCATTTTATGGTATCAGCAAATTGGCGTCAGAAAAGCTAATTGAAGAATACTACAGAGCTTTTGGATTGAATTTTACAATCATACGTTATGGTTCAGTATATGGTGAACGGGCGTACGGTAATAATTATCTGTACAATATACTCCGAGATGCAATCTTGAATAAAAAAATTGAGCATGACAGAGATGGAGAGGAAGTGCGGGAATACATTCATGCCAACGATGCTGCCAAGTTGTCCGTGGATATTATTGAAGATGTACAATATAATTGTTTGAATTTGATACTGACAGGAATCGAACGGATGAGACGAATAGAATTATTTACAATGGTGAAAGAAATCCTGAATAATGAAGTCGATATTATTTTAAACAATGAGATTGATGATCATCATTACAAAATCACGCCTTATTCATTTCATCCCAGTGTATCTAAAAAACTGGTTCCCAATCCTTACACTGATATGGGACAAGGCATTTTAGAGTGTATCAAAGAAATACATGCAAGGGAGAATGGACACTAACATGTTATTGTTATCCTATCCGATTGAGAGTGATACCCCAACCTATGGCGATCGAAATAGAGTTGTGCTGTCGAAGACAAGCAATATAAATGCTGGTGACCCTGCAAACGATACGTACCTATCAATGACCGTACATAGTGGCACACACATCGATTTACCCCGGCATTTTTATGCCAACGGTCAAGTATGGAATGATTTTGACCTGATCTCCTGGCATTTTAATAACCCGGTATTAATTGACCTGAAACCAGAATCACAGATTATTTCAGATCAACTGACTGCATTAATGGAGAACATTGAGAATAAAGAGGACGTCGATATTATTTTAGTTAAAACAGGCTTCTGTTATCAACGCAAGAATAGAGAACAGATTTTGGAAAATTACGGTTTCACCCAGGAAGTGGCTGATTATATTCGATATCATTTCCCCAGTGTCCGTGCTTTTGGATTTGATACGCTTTCTGTATCAAGCTTTTCAAACCGTCCATTGGGACGAATAGCACATAGGGCATTTTTAAATCCAGATAAGCCAATATTATTGATTGAAGATATGGACTTAACAAAATGTTCTGAAAAATCAATTTTTAAAAAGATCATTATTGCACCATTATTCATTCAGGATTCCGATGCACTGCCTTGTACTATTTACGCATACGAGGTGGACGACTGATGACTATTGCTATTTATGGTATTTCCCAAAGAGATATCCTGTCTTGTGTCGTGAAGAGTAAACAGCCACAGGTAATGAGGTTCTAACGCTGTGATTAAAACTATCTTTTTTGACTTTGACGGTGTAATTTGTGAATCTGTTTCAATTAAAACAGATGCGTTTTATGAAATGTATCTACCCTATGGCGCAGATATTGCCAAATTAATAAAGCTGCATCACCTGGCAAATGGCGGCATGTCACGTTTTGATAAGTTTGTTCATTATCACAAGCATTTTCTCAATACTCACTTATCTTCAGAGGATGTGAACAAATTGGCAAACTGTTTTTCAGAAATTGTGTTGGAGAAAGTTATAAAAGCCCCCCTTGTAGATGGAATAAAAACATTCCTTCAAAAACAGAGTAGTGAATTTCGATGCCATATAGTTTCTGCCACTCCAGATGAAGAAATCAAGCGAATTATTAAACTAAAAGGTTTGCAACCGTTTTTTAAAAGTGTGCATGGTTCGCCAACAAGTAAAACAAAATGGGTAAAAATGATTATAACTGAAGCAGGACTAAAACTATCTGAATGTGTTTTTATTGGAGATGCAAACGCAGATTATGAAGCGGCAAAAGGAAACAATATTCAATTTATTTTAAGAAGTACGGAGGATAACAAATTGCTATTTCGTGATATAGATGTGATTAGTATACCAACGTTTTATAAATTTTATAATGTATTAAGAGCTTTATAATATTAGTGATGTTTTCTATTATTTTATGTACGGTTAATCGACTTAAGACAGTCAATCTTTTTTTAAATTCTCTTGCTCAACAAACATGCCAGGAATATGAATTGATTATTGTTGATCAAAATCATCATAATAAAATCTCTGAACTTGTAAAAAAGTATAAATTTTCTTTTATTAAAATACTAAAAGCGGATCGAGGGCTTTCAAAAGCCAGAAACCTCGGTATTTCGTACAGCTCAGGAGAGTTGTTGGCGTTTCCTGATGATGACTGTCAATACCCTCCTGATTTGTTAAAGAATGTGAAACAATTGTTTGACACATTACCAGCTAATATTCTGATGGGTAAAACCATCGACATATCTACAGGTAAAATTGTAGCCGGGAAAAAAAATTATCACAATTTTAGAATGAAACCTTTGTGTTTTGCAGGAAGCTCTACTACATTATTCATTAACCTTCTTGGGAAGCATAAAGAATCCATTAATTTTGATGAAGATTTTGGGATGGGCAGCACATTTTATGCTGAAGAAGAAAATGATCTTTTAATGCGATTATTGCACAATGGTTGGACTGGTTTTTACCGCCCGGATAAAGTTGTTGTATACCACCCACCCTCAGATGAAGATATCAGCAATTTACACAGAGCCCAAAAAAGAGGTTTAGCACTTGGCGCTTTGGTTGCTAAGCATATTTTTATGAGATATGGGTTTGTCTTATTTATGAGATATTTAGCCTATAGAAGTATGGGGGGAATAATCGTAAGTCTCTTACATTTCGATGTAAAAAAAATGCGATTCCTAATGACAAAATGGTGTGGGATTTGGAAAGGATTTATGCTTTATAACAGAAAAAGAATATTTTAATTTACATTTGTAAATTAAAGAGAGTGCGTACAAGCAAAAAAAGGATGTAAGTGAAATTAATTTTTAATGGCCGAATCTTTAAACACCCTGTAAAAACGGGTGTTGAAGTTTATGCGGAGCAGATTTTAAAAAACTTATATAAACACATATCACTGACTTGTGTAGAACCAAACACAAAAAACAAATATGTACAGCACCTTTGGGAACATAGTTTATTACCATTGAAAGCAAAAAAATTTGATCTAATATTTTCTCCTTCGAGTTCACCGATATTTAAACCCAAAAAAGTTAAAATAATAGCAACTATTCACGATATAGCATTTTTAAAATACTCTGATACAGTTTCCAAGCCATTCTATTACTATTACCGTTTTCTTACCCCAAGAATCATAAATGTGTCCGATGCTATTGTGACAGTTTCCCATTTCAGCAAATGTGAGATCGAAGCATATTATCCAAATGCAAGGGGCAAAACATTTGTTATCCATAATGGTGTGGACCAGCGAAATACACATGATGTTAACGTAAAAAAAGAACCTTTCATGCTATTTGTGGGCAGCTTTAATAAACGGAAAAATTTAATCCGTCTGCTTAGGGCCTATCTGTTAATTGCTGATCATGTGGATTGCAAGTTAATGCTTATAGGACATTTTTCTGATATCTTCATATTTTCCCAAAAAGAGCAACAATTGCTTCAAAAAGCCTTTGCCCATCCTGCCATCGAATTTCGGGAAGATGTTACGAACGACGAGTTGGTTGAATGTTACCAAAAAGCACTGTTTTTTGTTTATCCCTCTCTTTATGAAGGGTTTGGCATCCCCCCTGTCGAAGCAATGGCTTGTGGTACGCCGGTGTTAACCTCCAATGTGGCATCGCTACCTGAGGTATGTGGCAATGCAGCGTATTACATTAATCCCCGTGATGTGGAATGCATTCGGAAAGGAATGTTGGAGATGATCCAAAATGAAACTTTACGACAAAATCTAATAATAAAAGGACTAGAGCAAACCAAAAAATACAATTGGGAAAACTCCGCTAAACAACATCTGAAGCTGTTTCAAAAAATCATGCTTACCTGAGAAAATATTAACGACTGAGATGCCTCCCCAGTGTTCATTGTCAGGTCTACTTATCCAGTGAAAATCACCGTGACCTGGGCTCTTCTTTGGAAGGATTTTTGTTTTGAGGGTTCTTTGGCGGCAAACCTGTATTCCCCCGTGGTTTCAATTTTAAAAATTGAGGGTTTAAGACCGTGTTTCACCAGTGTATGGATGATATTGGCAGCCCTTGTGGCCCCCAGTTCAAAATTGGAGGGATATTGTTTGGTGTGGATGGGAAGTGTGTCTGCATAACCGTTTACCAGAACCTTGACATCATAGGGTTTTAAAAAGGAAGCAAGCTTCTTAAAAAAGGACTGGTACTCTTTGGATACCTTTGCGCTTCCCGAGGAAAAAAGAATAGGAAGAGTGGTTTCGATCCGAAGACAGGTATCATCCCCGTTTACTTCCACCCAGTCCCCAAGGCCTGCTTTTTTAACGGCTGCTTCAATTTGAGACTTTTTAATGGTGTTTGATGGGTCAATAATTGATTTTGAAGCTTCAGGAGAAATCTTTTTGGTGGTTATTGTTTCTGACGCCCCTTTTTGCTTAGGGGTTTTAGCTGCCAGAATCTTGTCGGATTCTATTTTTTTTCTCAGATCAAACTCTTTTTTATAATGAGACAAGACTTTTTCTAATCTGCTTTTTTCTTTGAGCAGTGTTATGACTTTTTGTTCTTTAACTGAGACAGACTCTTTTAAGCCGTGGGGTGCTTTTTTCCCGGCATCCTGGATGCGATTAATCTTCAGGATCAGCCAGTCAATGTCTTTTTTGATTTCTGCTATCTGAGCATCCAAAACACTGGCCTTGATCTGGTAATCTTCAAGAATAGATTTTAATTCCATGGTGGAATAGGCATCTGTGTGTATTAATTTTTCTTCATAATACCCGGCGGCAACAGACTGGGAGAAAAAAATAATCATAAAAACCGACACTGCCGGAAACACAACAAAGACCCAGGACCTGATATTAAACCGCAACCTTCCCATAATAACCTCCAGAACAAATTTGCCGGACCATTGTAAATAGGCCCCATTTAACCGCTATCTTAAGTTTGATATTATAACCTTCCTAGGATGGTCCGCCACCACTGGATGTAACAGAACTGCTTGAGGTCACTACCGGCTTAACGTCTTGTCCTAGACCCACCGGCCACCAGACCATTCCATCTTTAGAAAAATTAATTCTCAGCCGGAGTCTGGCATTTGTAATTCCATATTCCCCCTGGGTGATCTCCATTAGTTCTGTTCCCCTGAGCCAGGATTGGGTGTGAACCTGAATCACATCATGATTTATAGTCCCCCTGCCGGCCTTCATGAACGCATCCACATAGACGCCACGGACTTTTTCCACAAGTTGCCGGTAACCGTCTGCCACGGCTGCCCGCTCAGCCATTAAAACGGCCTCCCCCTTGGTAAGGGCATTTTCAGGTTCAAGCCCTTTGCCGATAACATAGAAAGAAACAACTTTGTGGTTATCCACATTGCCCCCGGGAGAACCAATGACGCCGCCAGGGGAGCTGGCCGTGGACTGGTAGGTTGAACACCCGAAAAAAGACAAAGCCAAAAGAGCTGCTAACAACAAAACAAATTTTTTCATTTTTCCCTTCCTAATTTTTCTTAATTAACAGGGGTAATAGAACCGACACTCCCCTTTTAACATTGATTCCAGACAAAACTTCATGATAAAAGAGGAATCGACTGGAACTGCTGTTAACTTTAATTATGGGGTTATAAAAACACCATTACAAAACACACAAACAATTATAAAGACAGACATACAAAATTCATGCCTTTCTTTTTCAAAAATCAGATACTTTTTTTAGCCATGTTGATCCTCTTGTATTCAACGTTTGGTATCCATTCGCCTGCAAGGGCATCGGAAGGGATTGACCGTTATTATATCCGGTATGATATTAAGTCCGGCAATAACAAGATAACAGATGCACGATTAACCATGGTCCCGGCAAATAATGATTTCAGGGCGGAAAAATTTTCACCTTCGCAGGTTTCAAATATCATATCTGCCGATCCCGGGGAATCCAAACAGACCATTGACACCCATGCAAAGGAAAATGCCCTAAAACACGTCCTGGAACAAAAAGGATTAAAATCTGTTAAAACCCATAATCATGAGACTATAATCAGTTACGAGGGGATGATTGTCACACCGATTGCGCTTTCTGTCTTGGCATATGATGATGACCTGGGCGGTTATGGATATACCGCCCGGATCCAATTTGCCCCCATTGCATTCCCGGATCAATGGGAAACCCTTAAGATGAAATACAAAATAAAAGCACTTTTCCATGACTTTTTACTATTATTCAAATAAAAACCATTGTTCTTTTTGACGGCAACCGTCATAATATTGATGAGATAAGGACCAAAAACCATGAATAAAACTGAAGCTGAAAAACAAAAAAAGAAATTATTTAAAAAGACCTCACTTGCCTATGATAGGTTAGGTAAACAGGAGAGAGAAGCTGTTTTTACCCTTGGGGATGAGTACAAGGATTTTTTAAACGCAGCCAAGACAGAAAGAGAGGCGGCAGACAAAATTGTGGCCCTGGCAGCGGAAAGAGGATTTGTCGATATTGATGGGCTCCTGGCTCAAAAAACCAAAAAATCCCCCCCCCAAAAGGTGTTCCGTCTTTTCAAGGACAAAACCATTGCCATGGCCGTGTTGGGCCAGGAAAAAATTTCTTTTGGGACCCGAATTATTGCATCCCATATTGATTCACCTAGGTTGGATTTAAAACAAAACCCGATTTATGAAGATTTAAGTATGGGGCTGATGAAAACCCATTATTACGGGGGCATTCGAAAATATCACTGGCTGTCTATTCCCCTGGCCCTCCATGGAAGTATCATCAAAGCCAATGGAGAAAAAATTGATATCACCATTGGCGAAGCTATTGACGATCCTGTTTTCACTGTGACAGACCTTCTGCCCCACCTGGCAGGCAAGCTCCAGGGAGATAAAAAGATTTCAGATGTCTTTGTCGGGGAAAAACTGAACCTGATTGCCGGCAGCCTCCCCCTGGGCAGTGAAAGTGTCAAGGAGCGTTTTAAACTTGGAATTTTGCAATTGCTCAATGATAAATACAATATTATTGAAGAGGATTTTATAAGCGCGGAAATAGAAGCTGTTCCGGCCGGCAGCGCACGGGATATTGGCTTTGACCGCTCCATGGTCGGAGCCTATGGCCAGGATGACAGGATTTGCGCTTTCACAAGTTTGGAAGCTTTGTTTGATACTCCATCCCCCGAAAAAACAGCCATTGCCCTTTTTTTTGACAAGGAAGAGATCGGCAGCGAAGGCAGCGGAGGGGCAAAGTCCAGTTTTTTGGAAGATTTTATCTCAGACCTGCTGTTTTTGAACAAGGAGCCAACGGACAATAGGACCCTGAGAAAAACCTTGATCAACTCCCAGTGCCTGTCAGCAGATGTAAATGCTGCCATGGATCCTGATTTTAAAGAGGTTCATGAAAAATTAAATGCCCCAAAGCTGGGATTTGGTATCTGCCTGACAAAATTTACCGGGGTTGGAGGAAAATCAGGGTCCAATGATGCCAGCGCCGAATTTGTGGGCCATATCAGAACCCTGTTCAACAAGAATGAGATTGCCTGGCAGACCGGTGAACTTGGAAAAATCGATGAGGGCGGCGGCGGAACCGTGGCAAAATTTTTGGCTCAGTTCGGCATGGATGTCCTTGATTGCGGACCTGCCATTTTATCCATGCACTCTCCCTTTGAAGTTGCCGGCAAAACAGATGTCTACATGACCTATAAAGGATACAAGGCATTTTACAACAGCCCTGAATAGAACCAATTGAATAAAACCAGATGAATAAGAAAATTTTCAAATTTACTTTGCTGTGCATTATATTGATTTTCATTGCCCCGCCGGCAATGGCCATGGACAAAGATACTGGGGTTATACTGGCCGATGACCAGGGAAAAATTTTATATTCCCGGAACAAAGACAGACCATTCACCCCGGCTTCCATCCTGAAAATACTTACCAGCCTTGCTGCTGTAGATTATTTTGGGATGGATCATAGGTTTAAGACCCTTTATGCCTATGACAAAATCTCTAAAAATCTTTATATCAAAGGATTTGGAGATCCCTTGTTTATTTCCGAAGTGATCCAGGAGCTATGCGGACAAATTTTAGCAAAAACAAAGGCGAGAACCATAAATAACATTATCCTGGACCACTCCTTTTTCCATCAAGATATCCAGATCCCGGGGACAGGAAATTCCTTAAACCCCTATGACGCCACAAGCGGGGCCCTGTGCGCAAACTTCAATACACTGTCATTTAAATGGAGCCCCATCCAAAGAGGATATGTAAGTGCAGAACCCCAGACTCCCCTTCTCCCTTCTTTTCTTGGGGAGGTTAAAGCCTCGGGACAAAAACAGGGCAGAATTTTACTTTCCCCAAAACAGCGTCGGGATTATCCTGGGTTGCTGATCAAATTTTTCCTTACAAAAAAGGGAGTGCCTGTCACAGGCATAATTAGCCAGGGGTCTTTTGATCCAGCAAAGGGACAGTTTACCTTTGAGTCTCCTTTCACACTTGAAGAGATCATTCAAAAACTTTTGAAATATTCCAATAATTTCATGGCAAACCAGCTGATTTTGGCCATGGGAGCAGACAAAGAAGGCGCCCCTGCCACTCTTGAAAAGGGTGTTAACGTTCTTGAAGTATTTAGCCGGAAAAAATTAGGGCTGACACAATTAACCCTTGCAGAGGGATCAGGCATTTCAAGGAAGAACAGGATCTCTCCCAACCAGATGCTCAAGATTCTAATGGAGTTTATGCCGTTTCATGGCCTTTTGGAGATCAAGGGAGAGGAATATTATAAAACCGGCACCCTGTCCGATGTCAGATGCCGGGCCGGCTTTATCCGGGGAAATGACAAAAGATTATACCCCTTTGTGATCATGATCAATAAAAAAAACAAAAGGTATGACTCCATTCACCGGGACTTGCTCCGTCGGGTCAACATGATTACAAAAGACAACTGACTTCTACCGGCACTTTTGCGAATATTAATTTTCATTTTCCAGATACTCATTAAAGGGAATAGATTCCTCTTTTCTTGTGGCTTTTAATAATTTTAAATCATCTATATCTTCTTTTGAAATGATTTCTAAACCAAACCCTTGAACCCGGAGTCGTTTAACTCCGGTTCGTTTGAACCAATGGCTTTCTTGGCAAGCGGTGCTCCTGACTGGTCGTCCCAACTCAAGCTTTTACACATTCTTGATCATGATGATCTCTATAAATCACCCAGATAAGGGCAGGATGGGTTAAAATTCATAGCTCAGATGTCCATAACAAGCTTCATACCTTTGTAAACTTCCGCAATTCTGTCTTTGGTCAGGCTGCCGATCATTTCTTTAAGGCTGAATTTATCCACAGTTTTTATCTGTGTCATATTAACCACTGATCTTTTGGAAAGATTTGCTTCTCCTTTCCGTAGAGTCACATTGCCTGGCAGTTCACCAAATTTCAAAGTTGACGTAATTGCCACCACAATAACCGTGTTCAATTTGCTGTCATTCAACAGATCATTTTGAACTACAAGTCCAGGACGTCTGCCCATCGGTTCAGAACCTTTGGAGGATGAAAAATCCACCCAATAAACAGACCCCTTCCTGATTACCATTCTTGTCCCTCGTCAGATCCCAATCCATCAAACCATTTTACGCAATTATGTTGTTCTTTTCTTATTGATTCATCTGAAAAAGCATTGTCGTAAGCATCCTTTATAAACCTATTTCTTTCCGACATGAGTTTTTCTCTGAGCACAATAGATATAAATTTGCTTCTGGACAGGCCCCTTTTCTTACTGATGTCATCGATCATCGCTACTAATTCTTTTGGAATAGTAATAGCAACCTTTTGAGTATGCATATTTTATATACCTCCTTGATATGATAATATATAAATACCATTTGGGCCGTTATCTGTCAATAAAGGAGAAGGAAGGATTATATCAAGCTTTTGCGAATTCTTGATCATGATGATCGAAATACACTTTAAAAACACCAATAGAAACAGCTACAGATCTTTCCACCCGTTTAAAGGAGTTGTTTGAGCTCTGCAGAAAAGATCAGATTCTTTTTTTAGCGGTTATTTTTTGATATAGAGCAGGATTAAGCGTTATTCTTTCAATAGTGCTGTCTATTTCATCCATGAACCTTAGACCGAGGCCTTCAGCGCTCAGCTCATACCAGCCAACAGATTCTCGTAGTTCATTTGCTGCTTCTTTGACAAACTTAACTTTATTCAGAATATCTGTCATATATATCCAAATATAAATATCTATAATTCTGACTCAGGCGTTTTAATTTTCCCCGGGCATATCTATGCAGGAAGGTGGCTTATGATATCTCTCATGCCTTTGGCTTTTTTCCATTCGATCTGAGGGAACCGACTCAACAGGGTGTTGTTTGTGGTTTTATTCTGAACTTTCTGGGGATATCATTCACAGTCTAAATTCAAATGAATTTTAATCGCGGTATCGACATTATTCACCAGTTCACTATTCAGTCGTCCAATCGGTTTTATCAATCTTACTTTATCCAAAGTCCGAATCTGGTCAGCTTTCCCTTTAGAGTTTTTTTTCAACTTGCTGGTTTCCTTTGGAAGATAAATTTCAAAAGGATATATTTTTGACAGGTCTTTTGATGTAACCGGTATTATAGTCACGGTTCCTGAATATTTATTGCCTACATCATTGGATACAACAATCACAGGCCTGGTTTTTTCTATTTCGTTGCCTATCACGGGATCAAGTGCTGCCAGAAATATTTCTCCCCGTTTAATATTCATCCCAACCCTCGATATCGATGGCTTCAAATTCTTTTGTTATTTCCAATCCTTCATTTTTTGTTGCCAGATACCCTTCCTCAAGGGATGCCTCAATCTTTTTTTCTTTCAGCTGTCTAATCCGCAGCTTTATAGCTTCAGCAATAAACTGGCTTCTTTTGCGTGGGGCTGCAAATTGATTCAGTTCTTCAGTTATGGATGAAGGAAGCGTAATGTTTAATCGGACCATTTCAGTGCTCATATTATCCTCCTTAAGTTTCTATGCTCAATATAATACGCATAATAAAACACATTGTAAAACACATTAACATAAATGTCTTGAGAAATACTATAATGGTCATTATAATGGTCTTAATAATCTAACACTATAAAGAGGCACCCATGCAGATTGACAGTTACATCCCCGTCACAAAGGCTAAAACCATGCTACTGGACGTGATACGAACAATTAATGACAGTGAGGATACCATAGCCATCACAAAAAATGGTATTCCAACGGCTGTCATCATGTCCATGGAGCGGTACGAAACAATGCGTGAGACCATGGCAATCCTGGGAGATAAAGATATGATGGAGCAGATACGGCGCTCCGGAAATGAGTTAAAGGAAAATAGGAAATTAGTTGATCTGGAGGATTTTCTTTGATTTATCAGGTTAAACTGACACCCACTGCTGCAGGAATATTTAACCGCCTGCACCCTGATATCAAAAGACAGCTCAAATCAAGACTCAAAACGCTATACGACACCCCGCACATGGGGAAAGCATTGCAGGATGAATTGATCGACTTCAGATCTTTGAAAATGAAACGCTACCGTGCAATATATCAAATTGATGATCAGAACAAAACGGTCATTATCTATGCCATTGGACACCGCAGGGATATCTATGAGGTCATTACAGAACTGATCCGTTAGAGCAGGTAGTCTGTCTGCCTATTTCGGGGTTGTTCCGCCTTCAATATAGGCGTAGGCACTGTGGTTGTGGATGGATTCAAAATTTTCCGCACTCACGGAAAACCAGGTAATATTTTCATCCGCCATCAGGGCCTTTGCCACATCTCTTGCAATGTCTTCAACAAACTTTGGATTGTTGTAGGCCTTTTCGGTGACAAATTTTTCATCCTCTCTTTTGAGTACGGAAAAAATTTCACAGGAGGCAGCGTTTTCTACGATATCAACAATATTTTCAATCCAGATGAGCTTTTTAAACCGGGTGTTCACCAGCACCTCACCCCGCTGGTTATGGGCGCCATACTCACTGATTTCCTTTGAGCAGGGGCAAACCGATGTGACCGGGACCGCCACCTTTAATACAATATCGGTATTATTATTTGCATCCAAGGAGCCGAATATGGAACAGGTATAGTCCATGAGCCCCTTGGCACCGATACTGGGGGATTCTTTTTCAATAAAATAGGGAAATGTGATTTCAATGTGGGAGGATTCAGCCTCCAGAATCTTTTTCATATCCCCGAGAATCGTTGTTAAAGACTCCAGGGAAACCTGGGTTCTGGATGAATGCAAAATTTCCACAAAGCGGCTCATGTGAGTACCCTTGCAGTGGTGGGGCAGATCCACATACATACAAATCTCAGCCACTGTGGATTGGATCCCCCTGGTTTTATCCAGGACTTTTACTGGGTATTTAAGCCCTTTGATGCCAACTTTATCGATGGGTATTTTTCTGAAATCGGGTTGATTCTGGGTATCAATCATTTTCAATCTCTAAAAGGTAGTCAGATGCAACATTGCCCATTGCCCTGAATATATTGCCCT
>PIVS01000766.1 GCA_003353855.1 Desulfobacteraceae bacterium | reverse complement strand
TTGGCCACCCATGGTAGCCGTCTGCATGGGTGGTGGAAATATTGTGATACCCTAACGTCTTCAGGAGGTGGCTTGAACGCTGGTGAAGGGGCAGGACAATTTCAACGGAATAAACCTCTTTTGCGATCTGTGCCAGAATCGCAGCCTGATATCCGGAACCTGTTCCCACTTCCAGAACCCTGGCATTCTTATCCAGCTTGAGAAGTTCGGTCATTAATGCCACAATATAGGGCTGGGAAATGGTCTGCCCGAAACCGATTGCCAGGGGCCTGTCCTGGTAAGCCACCCCTCTTTTTTTCAGGGGAACAAATTCATGTCTCGGAACGGTCTCCATTGCCGCTAAAACGGTTTTGTCCTTGATGCCGCGAAGTTTGATCTGCTGGAAGACCATGTCTTTGCGCAAAGTGGTGTAGTTTTTTTCTCCCTGTGCTGCCTCGGGCACAAGTATACACACAGCCAGAATCAAAAAAGAAAAAATAAGTCGTCCCATTGAATCGCCCCATGTCTTTAAATTGTAATGGCCCGCCCCTCAGAGCCCCCAACCGAATGGATTGTTGCCTTAGAAATGAAATCATTGTACTTTCAGGTCATTGTAGCCGTTGGGGCAATTTTTTCCCGGCTGTCCAGCAGGTCATTGGTGTTTTCTGAAAAAATTTCAAAGGTGATGGTTTCATTATAACCGGCATGGTTCAGTTGTGCTATAAATTTTTCAAAATTAATGTTTCCCCACCCCAAGATGCTCATCTTTTTTTCCACAATTATCACTGATATGGACATGGCCGATTTTGTCGCCAATTTTTTGAACAAACTCAAACAGCCTTTTTTGCTCCGACCCTTGCTGCTGTTTTAAGGGAGTGGATCATCTCTTTTAAAGAGATATCTTCGTTTTCCATCTCAAGGATTGAAGCATAATGCGCACAGGGTGGATCCAGGGTCAGTTCAAAATAGTCAAATCCAAGATCTGAAATTTTTTTTAGTTCATCCAGCACCGGTTTGATGGAAAAAAGACCGGCAGTTGGTGTGGCAGCCATTGTCATTAAAAATGGAAAGGTATTGCTGGGGAAACGCAAAGGTGCCCACGGTTCAGGCACATGGGCTTTTGCCGGGTAACCAAAGCCCCCGCTCCTCGGAAGTGGTTTATGCGGAGCGCTTCCTTCGCTGCTGCGACAGGTTTTCAGGTTCTCGATCTTATCTGTGATCCGGCGAGAGCTTGTTCTTCTGCAGGGTTTGGAAGAAACCACGGCTGTCAGTCCCCTTCAACGAAGTGCTTTTCAATGGGGGAGCGGCTATAATGTGCGATTCCCTCGACAAAATCGAAATCGGAAAGCCCTCCCGGACCCGCACCGAGAATCAGAATCCTTGCATTGCGATCATCATCGGTTTGGGCTATTGCCATGCCAGGTTTAGATACCTCAGGTGATAAAACAAGGCCGGCCAGCAAACACCCACCGACCCACCGGGTGTCTTTTGCTTGTTGAAATTAAGCAAGATGACATTTGAATTTAAAAGCAATTACAAATCACAATTTTGTCATAAAGTATTTATGATAAAATACAATTATGTTATTTAATTAGCCTGGGCTTTTTTGTATGATAATTAAATTATCTCAAATAACCTTGAATTCCAATGTGTTAGAAATAAAATCAGTTTCTTGGCATAATAAATGCTAAAGTTGATTAAATATTATTGAACCATTTATATATTTAAAAAAAGGGAGTAACACCAATGACAAAAGAAGAAATCCTATCCATAATCGAAAAAGAAAATGTCAATTTTTTTAGAATCCAGTTCTGTGACATTAACGGGTTTATGAAGAATGTAGCGATCCCGAAAAGCCAGATTAACAAAGCCCTTGATGGTAAAATCATGTTTGACGGCTCATCCATAGACGGATTTGCCCGCATCCAGGAATCGGACATGTACCTGGTTCCTGACTATAATACCTT
>PIVS01000007.1 GCA_003353855.1 Desulfobacteraceae bacterium | reverse complement strand
TTCTCACCCTGTCTTTGATTCTCATGGATGAATATCTGCTTGATTTTAATGCATTGTTTTACGGGCTGCCCGGAATGATTTCCACGGGCCTGATTCCGGCGGCCATGGTTTCCTGTCTTGTATTCATCTGCATTTACAGGATGAAAAAAAGATATAAACTGCGGGGAAACGAGGTCTTCCAAACCCTTGCAGTTTTTGTGTTAACTGCCTTTATTGTGCTTACCTTCACCGGGGTCTGGCTCAGGGGTACGGGCATGAAGTTAGGGGGGAGCTGGTGAATAAAACAAAACATCCGGCCAATGGGCCTTTTCCCCGCCGGACTTTCCTGAAAACTATTTGGATCGGCCTTGGGTTCATTGGGATTCTTGAAATTATCTACGTGATTATCACCTTCTTTTTACCCAAAAAAAGTAAGGGCCCGGAAGGGGGGGATAAAATCATTGAGGCAGGCCGGGTGGATTCCTATGGCCCTGGAACCGTATCCACCTTTATCCGTGGACGATTTTATCTTGTCCGGCTTGAAGACGGAGGTTTTCTGGCGGTTTCAAACAAATGCCCCCACCTGGGCTGTTCTGTTCCCTGGAACGATGATGAAAAGCGATTCATCTGCCCCTGCCATTCCTCTGTATTTGATGTCACAGGGGCGGTGATCGAGTCTCCTGCCCCCAGGGCATTGGACCTCTATCCAATAAAAATTGTGAATAATTATATCCGGGTTGATACAAACCAGGCCATTAAACGACCAAGGTTTAACAGGTCCCAGTCGGTCTATCCCGAAACTGTTAAAATAATTAACAAGGGCGCCTGAAACGTGTCTGGTGATGCTGCAAATGATAACCAAAAATGGATGGTGACCGGCATTATTGCCACCCTTGTTATTGTGCTGATTATCCCTTTATCCCTGTATAGGGCAAGAGATCTTCGGGAGAAGAGACTGGGAAAAGATCCTGTTCCAAGGGCTGTTTTTGTGGGGGGGGAAACCTGCAAAGACTGCCACAGGGTCCAATATGATAAATGGCTCAATTCTTTCCACGATAAAGCCATGGAACCGGCTGACAATACAACCGTGATCGGGGATTTTAACAATGCCGAATTTGTCCACAACGGAATTGCCACCATGTTTTTTAAAAAACAAGACCTGTTCTTTGTCAATACCATTGGCCGGGACGGAAGGCTGAAAGATTTTCAGATCACCCACACATTCGGGGTTTATCCTTTGCAGCAATATTTGATCCCCTTTGAAGGGGGGCGGCTCCAATGCCTGACCATTGCCTGGGATGATGTGAAAAAACAATGGTATGCCCTTCCCAATCACACAGACGATCATGAAGACTGGCTCCACTGGACAAGGGGGGGGCAGAATTGGAACGGGATGTGCGCAGAATGCCACTCCACAAATCTGAAAAAAGGATATGACATCAAGACGGACACCTTTCAGACCACCTGGTCCCAGATTGATGTGGGTTGTGAAGCCTGCCACGGACCCGGGTCAGAGCATCTAACCTGGGCCCGGACACCTGAGATGGGAAGAGGTGTGGTAAACAATTATGAGCTTCTGGTCAATACAGGGGATCTGGCTTCAAAGGATTTGGTTGAAATTTGTGCCAGGTGCCATTCCAGAAGGGCGTCCATTGACGATTTTTCCCATGGGCATGACAATATGATGGATTACATGATCCCAAGCCTCCTGACGGAAAATCTTTATTTTTCCGACGGCCAGATCCAGGAGGAAGTTTATGTTTACGGATCTTTCATGATGAGCAAGATGTTTTCCCGGGGGGTAAACTGCAGCGATTGTCATGATGTTCACAGCCAGAAACTTTTAAAGTCGGGTAATACTCTTTGCCTGACCTGCCACAGGGCCGATACCTATGATACCCCCGGCCATCATTTTCATAAGAAAATATACGAGGGCAAAGAAAGTCCTGGCGATGACTGCATCCAATGTCATATGCCCCAAAGAGTTTATATGGGAATCGATGAACGGGCAGACCATAGTATCAGAATACCCCGGCCGGACCTGAGCGAAACCTATAATACCCCCAATGCCTGCAATGCCGCTGGATGTCATGGTGATAAAACCATCTCATGGACCAATAAACACATGGACCTATGGTATGGCCAAAAGAAACGGCCCCATTTCGGGGAAGTCATTGCCCGGGGCCGCAGGGGAAACCCGGATGCATTGAAGCGCCTGGTAACATTATCAAAGGACCCTCTCTTTCCTTCCATTGTCCGGGCATCTGCCCTGTCTCTGCTGGTTTCTTATCCGGTTAAAGAAAGCTTTGATGCCCTGGAGTCAGCCTTGTCAGACCAGGCCGCCCTGGTCAGGCAGACAGCCATCTCCACCATTAATCAGCTTCAGTTTGACAAGGATGCGAAATTAATTTTTCCCCTTCTCTATGATCCGGTTCGAGCGGTCAGAATTCAGGCCGCCTTGGGTGTGACAGCCCAGAAAAACCTGGCGCTGACCCCCGCCCAGAAAAAAGTATTGGAAAAAGCCATTGGAGAATACATCAGCGCCATGGAATATTCGGCGGATTTTCCTGCCGGCCGATACAACCTGGGGTTAATGTACTCGGCCCTGGGTGAGACCGGAAAAGCCATTGAAAATTATGAGCAGTCCATTGGGATTGATAATCTGTTCTTGCCTGCAAAAAATAACCTGGCCATGCTTTTCAATGCCCAAGGCCGGAATGAACAGGCGGAAAAACTCTTTTTACAGATACTTGAAGACCAGCCGGGATTATATGATATTGCCTATTCCCTGGGACTTTTGCTGGTGGAAAATAAAAAATTTGACCAGGCGGTAATTTATCTTAAAAAGGCTGCCGACGGCCAGCCCGGGCGGGCCAGAATCCATTATAACCTGGGGCTTCTGCTTCAGTTTTTAAAAAATGATAAAGAGGCGGAACAATCGCTTATGGCGGCACTTGCTCTGGAACCCGGTAATTTTGATTTTTACTATGCCCTTGCAGATCATTATTTAAAGCGAAACAAATTGGAGGATGCATTGGTTGTGGCCCGGAAGATGGCAGCCCTATTCCCGAAAAACAAGACGGGCCGGGAGATTATCCAATACGTGGAAATGCTGAAGAGAAAAAACTGACACCCTGAAAACTATTTAGGGTAAACACAATTGTTTAAGGGAGGAGGCATTATGGCATTATTTTTGGTTCAGCACGGCATCAGCGCCCCTAAGGATGTGGATCCTGAAAAGGGACTTTCCGAACTTGGGGTTGATGAGACAAACACGATAGCACCGGTTGCCAAAGGATATGGCATTCCAGTGGCTGCCATTGTGCACTCGGGCAAGAAACGGGCGGAGCAGACAGCACAGATTTATCACAAAGCCCTGGGGCTGAAAAATCCAATGGAAGCAATTTCCGGTATCAATCCCCTGGACGATGTAAGAATTTTTGCCGCCGGAATTGATCCCGGGGCCAACTTGATGGTGGTGGGTCATATGCCCTTCATGGAAAAATTAGTATCCTATTTGACCACCGGGTCGGAGGAGACCCGGGTCTACCAATTCCAGAATTCCGGGATTGTCTGCCTTGATGCAGGCCAAGGAGAGAACCGGGAGCCGGACTGGTTCATCAAATGGACCCTGAATCCCAATATCGCCTGAGTCCATGGGATACCTAGAAAAAATACCGGATTTCCAGGGCTGCCCGGTCCTCATCCTTGTATGCCCACATCAGGCTCTGGGTATCAGTGACATTTAACAAGGTATACCGGGCCCGGATCTCAATGGCATCTGTGAGGTCATAGGTTGCCTGGAAATTATGAAAACGATTTTGATCCTGGATGTGATAATAAAAATTATACTCCAGAGCCAGGGTTTTATGCCAAAAATCCTTGGTAAGGGTATAATACAGGGAGGTGCTGTCCCGCCGTCCCTGGATAAGGGAGGTTCTGTCAGAAAAGATATGGCGGTTGGACAATTCAAGGCTCATAAAGTAGGCATCATTGGCATTGTATTCAATCCCTGCCGCACCATCCATGATATCTGATTCCATGGACAGATAAAACCCTTTGGCATCCATCCCCTGGAGGGGGAACCCTTGTTTAAAGGCCAGTTCCAGTTTAATGAGAACAGGTTCAAAGGCATGGCTTATAGCCGTACCCACCATGTTATAGGCAAGATAGGTTTCATGGACAGTATATCCTCTGGTTTCATAGACCGGGGCATTGGCATGAAAATGTCCTGTCATTACAGATATTTCGGTTTTGGAAAAAAGATGATCGGTTTTCAGGCCGGCTTCCATCTCTCCGAATTCAGGAGAATCATCCACAATTTGGAAATTTTCGCTTCCCGGGGGTAAAAAATAATGGGTTCCGACCCCGGGATATTTATCTGTTTCCGCCAGGGGGCTCAGGAAAACAAAGAGGCTGGAATTGTCATGGTAAATATTTGAGGACAGCATCCACTGGCCGAAACGTGCATCCTCTATCTTGGAAAAAATAAATTCCGAGGCATCCCTGGGCGAGACCACATCGGTGACGGCCATGGTGTCTGCCTTTCCCCATACATTGATCTGGTTCCCCAATTTTATACTCAAATTGTCATACCCTGCCTGGAGATAGGCTTCCCTCAGATCGGCTTCCAGATAAAACTTTTTATCCTTTGCCTCGGCTCTGTGGTCTGTTTTGGGATAGCCACTGGCTTTCCAGTCCAGTTTGAAAAAATAGGTTTCTGAAATAAGGGTCTCCATCTCCTGTCTTAAAAAGATATGGTTGTTGATTAGCTTGGGATCATCTCCTGTCCTGTGGGAGGCCCTGTAACCCAGGGTCCATACCGATTCCACAAATGTGGTAAAAAGCGATTTTCGGGCCGATTCCTTTGACTGACCCGGCTCGTTTGATCGACTGGGCTCCCGGGAAATGTCGTCCATTTCCATGTTGTCAGAGTCAAATTTTGAGTCAGGTTCCCCTGTCTCGACCTGTACATCTCCTGGAAGGGAAGGATCAAATTGGCTCTGTCCCCGGCAGATGCCGGAGCCCGGCAGACCCAGGGATAAAATCAGATACAGGGCCAGGGAAAGGCGCACCAGTTTAGAAAGGATATGCCGGGTCTTGGACAATGGGTCGAGGGGTGCCGTCAGGGACTTCATGGAAAATCCTTTAAAAATGGGACTGGTATTTTTTAAGGTTCATCCCTCTGAAAGCGCCGTCGGTCAAGGTCCGCTGGCTGAGAAATTCATCTTTAACATCTATATTCAGGGCAATTTTGTCATAGGTAAAATAGGTGCGGCGACGGGTATCAATGTTGAAAATCACTATGGTGTGGGTCACCAGAATGTTGTCAACAGGTTTGATATCCCCATAGTAGATCCGCTTTGCCTTTTTTCCTTGGCGATTATAGAGGATGGATTTCAGGATAATCCTCCGTGACTGGTCCACCCAGTTCAGAGATTTCGAGTAATTGCTCTTTTTTGCCCGGCTTGGTACCGGAACAGATTCAATCACGGTGCACTCCCTTTTGGCATAGGTTTCTTTGCCGAGGATGCGATAGGTGTAATCATCTATATGTCGTTTTTCCATGTCTTCATAACTGAGTTCAGAACCGAAAAAACTGCCGGTCTTAGGTTCGTTCTCATTGCCTGATACAATGCGCTTGACCTTGCCAAGGGCAGATAAATACAGCCATTGGTCCGTTTCTTTGCCTTTTTGTTCATAATCATACTGGAGAAACCCGATGCCCTTTTCTCCGGCAGGTTTCAGGAGGATGGTCACGGTTTTATGGTCCTTTTCATTGGGTCCGTAATCTTTCCTGATCATGTCCATAACCTTGACCCGGGGCCTGGATTTGCAGATGATCTTTTTGCTTTTTTTTACCACGACGCAGGTTGAAAGGGAAACCCTGGCAACTTCTGTGGTTCCGTCGTCCCGGTCCAATACCTCCCGGATGATCTGCCTGGCGTCCTCTGCCTGGACAAAGGCCGGTGACAACCACAGAAAAAGAAAAATTAGGATCAGCTTTTTCATTGGATACTCCTTTGATTAAAGTTCAGGTTGATGACCCGGATGAGGGCCGGCAAAAGAAAAAGATCGGATATCAGGGCGGTGAGAACCGCAATGGCGGCAAAAATACCGAAATTGCTCAAGCCGTTGTGAAAGGAGAGTAAAAAGACCAGAAAGCCTGCGGAAAGGATGATGGAGGTAAAGGCAATAGCCTGACCTGCCTCCCGGATAGAGCTGACAGCAGCCTTTGCGATGCTTTTGGTTTTCTCCATTTCTATCCTGAAATGGGTCATGAAATGGATGGTGTCATCCACGGCCAGGCCGATGATAATGGGGGCAATGAGCAGGGTGTCGGCATCCAGGGGAATCTTGAAATACCCCATGAGCCCGAAGGTGGTCAGGATGGGGAAAAGGTTGGGGGCCAGGGCAACAAGGCCGGCCTTCCAGGAGCCCAGTACCACCAATAGTATCAGAGATATGACCACCAGGGCCAGGCCGAAGCTTTTGATCTGGGCCCAGGCAATATAGTCCAGCATGATGGCCAGAAGAGCCATGTTGCCGGTGAGGGTCACCTCCAAATCCGGATACTCCTTTGTTAAGGGGGCAAATTGCTCATTAATGAAAGACTGAATGCTCCCAAGGATTTCAAGGGCTTCAATGGACCCCGCGTTAATGGAATTGAGCTTGATGCGCGCCCGTGAATAATCGTCGGACACCAATCGTGTCCGGTCCTTTGGGTTGGCATTTTCAAACATGAACAATACCTGGGAAAGCAGGTGAGGATCCTTCGGAATGACATACTTTTCCGGGTCATCATTGTTCAGGGCCTTAAAAGATTCTTTGACAACATTGACCAGGGAATAGGTTTTGACCACGCGGTTGGCCTTGTCATTTTCCATGAATTTCTGGAGCGCTTCCATGGCAAAGAGGACCCGGGGATCTTTCAAGGCATCTGTCTTTTTAAGATCCACCATTACCTCGGTGTTGCCGGTGCCGCCCATGTGTTCATCCACCAGGGTGTATGCTTCCCTCAGGGGCAGGCCTTTTTTGATGATTTCAACAAAATTGGAATCTATTTTCAGCTGCAAGAGCCCGTAAAACAGGATGATACCTGCCAGGGCAAAGAGGGCAATGACAGTCCGGGACCTGTTGATACCCACCCCTTCCACCTGCTTGAGCCACCCCTGGATGAAATGATCTTTTTTCTCCAAGAGATTTTTTGATACCGGCGCCCACAAATCCAGCAGGAGGGGCAGAAGAAAAATGGTCAGGACAAAGGCAAAAAGTACGGCAATGGCGGCAAACAGGCCGAACTGGGAAATGGGCTTTAAGGGGACCAGGGTAAGGGATAAAAGACCCACAGCCGTGGTGAAACTGGTCAAAAGGCAGGCCAGGCCAGATTTTTTCATCACCGCCCTAAGGGCATGGGCATGGGTTTTATGGCTGTTCCTGAAAAAAAGATAACCGGAAAGAATGTGGACTGAATCGGCAATGCCCACGGACAGAGACAAAAATATGATCACCTGGAGCATGGCAGACATGGGTATGTTGAGCCATCCTATTATTCCCAGCACCCAGACAATGGTGATAAGCACGATGAGCACGGGCCAGGCCACGGCGGAAAAGGATCTGAAAAGCAGCCAGAGCATGATCACAATTAAAAGGAGCACCAGGGACATGAGCCGTCCCATATCCTCGATAACCGCTGTGGTGAAAAAATCCATGAGTACGGGATTGCCCACGGGATAAAATTCCAGGTAATCGGTATAGGCCGGGTCCGCCAGCACTGCCCGCAGGGCTTTCATAAATTTGGGATATTCCCGTATATCGGTTTGTGCCAGCTCCTCCGCCTCCAAAAGGACTGATCCCAGGGCCGGCCCGTTCACTTCAGATAAAGAATCCTCTGGGAACAAAGAATTCTCTGGGAACATGGTATCCTCAGTATCAAAACGGCTGCCTCCACCCGGGTTTGGTTCAGGGTTTCCTGAGCCGGCAACTGCAACCCGCATCTTTTTTTTTGCATTAAAATCTGTTCGTATGACAATGCCGCCGTATTGGGAGTTCCGGGATAAATAGATCAATGGGAAGTCGGGATGGGCCAGGGCTTTTTGCCGATATTCCTCCCGCAGCTGCTCTCCCTGGTTTCGGGTTCCGGGCAGGCGGTCGCCTATGAAACTGCGTGAATAGAGGGTGTTGCCCGAGGCCTCCATATATTTGATATTTATGAGACTCTTCACCTCTTCCATGTGATCCAGGGGGGATTCTTCATTGTCAGGCAGGCCAAGGCGGTAATCGGCCAGGGCATGGTGGAGACCCTTTAATGCAGTAAGGGATGAATAGGAAAATATATCCTTATCCCTGGCCTTATAGACAATGTACACATATTCGTCACCGCCGAAAATACTTCTGAATTTATCATAGGCCTGCTTTACCGGGTCATCCTCGTGAAAATAGGCAGCCAGGGATTCGTCAATGACCACATTTTTCACCCCCAAAGCCAAAAAACCAGTGGCAAAGAGGAAAAACAGTCCCACCCAGATACGTTTAGCCCGGAGTTGACCCGGCATGTTCTCAAAAAACAGGTTGATCCTATGGATGGTTACTCCCATATCAGGCTCCCCAAAATTAAGATTAACTTTTGGCCTATCATTATACCGGCTCAAACCGGATGTCACCATCCAAAAGGATGGAAATTTTCAATCAGATCAGATCAGATCAGGTCGGGGGCGGGCCAGTGCCGGACCCATTGGGTCAGATCAGCTCCATTCGGACCGCCTCTGATACGGCTTGTCCCCTTCTTTTAACCCCAGTTTTGTAAAAAATCTGCCGGTATACCAACGCACCGTATTCGCAGATAGGTTCAGGACATTGGCAGCAAATACCCCGGCTGCCAAATCCTCTTTGCCTGCCTTAAGCGCATGGGAAAAGGCTTCCTTCAGAAAATCATGCTCAAACCATTTAAAGGCTATAAGGTGGAGTCGAATCTGTGTTTTTGCTCCCTGCTTCCAGCAATCCTTTTGCCTGGTCGCAAACATGGGGTTCAATTTTTTGAAAGGCCCTGATTACATAAGTCCAAAAGGAAGTCCATGTGTTATCCCTTTTTTCAAGGGAGATCCAGGTGGTTTCAAAACCTCTTTTTCCAGCCTCTATCCATTGTGCCAGTATTGTTGCCAGCAGCGCTTTTCTTTGGACCATGGTGTCCTGATCCGGGGCGGGTATATGGAATTTAGTATTCAGTATCTGCATTATACTCGGTCTTGTTTTTTATGTTTAACATACAGGTTACCATATATCGGTCCGGTAAGGGTTGTCAATTCATGGAGGGACGGTGATCCCGGGGCTGATCTGATGAAGTTGAGATAAGAATAATTGCAGAGGAAAATTTATAGTGAGGAGCAAAACCTTAATAGGGCAAGGAGTTCCAATCCCATGTGGGCCGCTATAACCGTCCCGGGTGGGTTCTATTCCCATGCACTTCCGCCATATCTATCTGTAAAATCAGATACTTATATTAAAAATATGCCCAACATTTCCCAACATATGTATTGGGCTGTATCGGGAGAAACTCTTAGGTTTTCACAAACTTTAAATGGAATTCATAACAGTGAACATGAGAGGAATCAAATTTTCCAGTCCAATTTGAAAAATCTGAAATTTTATTTTTTTCCTATCGTTTTTTATTAGATTTACTGTCCTTTTTCAAAAATTGAGAATATCACCCGAGCATTAGATACTTTGCTATCATTGACCTGTATATACTGCGCTTTTCGATATTGGAGCATCCCACCCCCCAAAACACACCAAGTCACTTGCCCAATGAAACCTGTTCCATTTTAACCACTCCACTTTCCCGAGCCTCCACGCCACAACCAATCCCTTGACAATACCCCTCTAAAAATCATAGATAGCACCTTTGAAATACAATCAGATACCATACCAGTAAGACAAACAGATACCAGCAAGCATAATCAACACAGGAGCACCGCCCAAATTGACCTGTACCAAGACAACAATCATTGAAAAAATCTCAGAAGAAATTGAACAGTCACCCTCAGATGCAAAAAATACAGTTGAAGAACTCCTTGAAATAATCAAAACCACTTTGGCATCTGGAGAAGATGTGATGGTATCAGGATTTGGGAAATTCTGTGTAAATGAAAAGGCACCACGTAAGGGAAGGAATCCTGCTACTGGTCGGAGTATGGTGTTGGGGAAGAGGCGGGTTGTTACTTTTAAGTGTGCTGGTGGGTTGAAGGATCAGTTGAATATTTTTGACACTAAAAATTAAAGGGGAATAATTGTGGAAAAAGAAAGTTTAATTAAAAGTATTCATTGTGGCTTAAATAATGGATATGAAAAATATCTTAAAATGTCGGGTGGTGAATCAATATTTTGTGGGCCAGAATATTTCATGGCTACATCAATTGCATACGCATTAAATGATAATCTGGAAGAATTCGGATGTTATGTTACCTTGGAATATCCACTAAAAAATATGATTGAAAAATCTGATCATAAAGAACTTAACAAATCCCTTTTACTAAAAGCTAAAAAAAAAGCACATAAGAAAGTTGACATTCTACTTTGGAAAAAAGCTGAAGAAGCCCCTTTCGCGATAATAGAGGTCAAATCTCATATAGCATATGGCTCCTATGCCGAAGAACCAATATCTGAAAACGGTAAGAGGTGTGGTAATGATCTAAGACATGATATTTGTAGAATGTCAGAATTGTTAGCTGCTGATTCATATAACAATTTACAATTTGGTATTGTCGCATTTTATGCATATTATGATTTTCTCGATAATAAAAAAGATATAGAAAGCCATATCAAGACCAAAATTAAAAAATTGGAACTGAGTGTAAAGGATGATGAATGGAATTTATACCGAAGAAATTCAAATATAGAATATTTACACCCTAATAAATACAAAGAAGAAAAAGAGTATGGTAACTCATATTTATGGACTGCAGGTTCTATCTTAATTAAAAAGCAGACTTCGGATTAAGATCATTTACAAAAAGAGGAAACGTTAGAGTTTCATTTTTTTAATTTCTAACGCCACCTCCTTCAAAAACCAATCGGGCTCAAGGACTCGTGCCTCATGGCCATACGATAATATCCAGGACAAAACCTCTTCCTCAGAAGTTGCGGTAAATCTTAATTCGATTTTTCCGTCTTTCTTCTCAACAATTTCCTGGTCCTGACTCCATATCCGTTCTCGCACATACATTGCAGCATAACCAGAGAATTCTACTTTAACCTGAAAAGCATCCTCTTTAATAACACCAAAGGTTTGATTAAAGCTCTTCTCAAAATCAAAATTATCAGGATATTTAAAGGAAGCTTCGGTAATTTCAATTTCATCAATTCTATGAATGGCCAGTAGAGGATCAAATCTTGGTGCCTTAAATACTTTCCCTGGAGTCTTTGACAACTGAGTATGTAAATAAATAGTATCACCTTTAGAAAAGAGCTTTAATGGCTTGATATGAAATACTTTCGCCTCCTTATTCCCGATAGATTTATAAGCAACCTTGCAAACCTTACTTTTTTCCATGGCGGCTATCAAATCTTTTATTATCCCCTGGTGACTCGAATAATCAATTGTACCAGGAAGGAATGCACCAAAGTGTTTTCCTGATACTGTTTCTCTATTTTTTATTAAAATCTGACTCTTCCCAAGAGCATTAGCTGCCTGATCAAAAGTTTCTTTTCCAATCAAGTGTTGGGTAAAAGAACAGCACATCTGCAAAAGACCATATTCTGATTGACTCAAATTTATAGCTTTTGATGGGATTTTATCTTTTCTAATCTTAAAATATCGTCTCCTATTTTTAGTGAAGTCCTCTATTTTAATACCTTTCATGGAACTGTTTATTTTATCAACGATACGTCCAACCGTCTGCTTGGAACACTCCAATTCTCTTGAAAGTTCAGTCAACGAATATTCATAAGGCGAGAAGAATAATTTAAAAAATAATTCGATTATTTTTTGTCCGTGATCTTTATCAGATTGAATCTTTTTAGGCATAGAGACCCCTTTTATTAAAAAATGAAAAGTCGTTCCATAATATGGAATATTCATAAGATATTATCAAATACAAAATGAATTGTTTTCAAATTAAATTAGGGAAAAATGAAAAAAATAATCAATAAAACTGCGATTGTTTTTGATCCGAAACTGGAACAGATTTCTACAGTAGTCTCCATCAGAGCAATTAATGATGACTTTTCACATTCAAATGGATTTCAAGTTACCTTTTATGGAGAATGTTTTGCATTAGGCAATAGTGTAGAAATTGTTAATTTGTATAAAAAGAATGAAAAACAGTATGTTGATGAACTCGTTTCAACTGTCATCCCAGGTTCATCGTGGCTGATCACGGGAGAACATCACATAGATATGAAATATGACCATATAACTTTGTTTGCTTACTCGTACCAGGCGGTCACTTTATCTCTGGAAAAAACACATTCTAACAGCGGTAAAAATCATTTCATTATTCTCCCTTATACCGATTCCAAAATGCTCAATAAAAATATTGATATTGAGACAAAGGATATTGATCCTTCAAAAAACCATAAAAAATCAAAGGCGGACAAACTATGAAAGCAAAGCTTATCATTAACAACAAAAGTTTGGAATTGGGTCACAGGGAATTAATTGAAATTTCTTATGTCTTGGACGATTGTAAGGAAGCAAAAGATATATTCCATGAATTAGCAAAATCTACAGCAACAGATGTAAGATCTCACATAGGATCTTACCAAAATCTCCACGACAAGACTGTCAAAATGCTTCTATCAGACACCCAGATTGAAGTTATGCGAGCTGTGATTTCAAAAAGAAAATTCATACGATTAATGGACAAAGAGGACGTTAAAAGATTTATCACAAACGGGGATTCCGAAGTCTTGACGATTATGGCAAATAACATGGATCATTTTATTGAAGAATATAGCGTATGTGAACAAGACTGGTTGTGTGAACAACTTTATCGAGCAAAAGATCCACAGGTTAGATATGAGTTGGCAGCCAGTGAAGAAACCCCTGAAATCTTTCTTAAAAAATTAGTTGATGATCCAGATAGTAATGTTTCTCAAGCAGCTAAAGAAACTTTGGATAAAATAAAAGATATAAAGTTCGATTATGATGAGGATTCAGATGATGACTTTTATGATTGATATAGGTGAAACGATTCAAGCAACTTTAATCGTAACAGGCATCCTACCTCAAGTTGGTCAAATTTAAAGAGCTGGGGTTTAAATAAAACGATCCTAAATATTCCATAAACCCAATAATACTCACCAAATTCCTGGGAGCTCATAAATGAGACCTAAATTCATAAAATTTCTATTGAAGGATAAAGTAATCAATCTTGATATTAACGAATTATGCAGTCTTATAAATTTATTAAGTGATTCTGAGAAAAATATGGATATATTTCATTATCTTTCTAAATCGGACTTCGCTTTAATCAGATCAAAGGTTGCTTCCATGGAGAACTTGCATGTTGAAACAATTCAAATTCTTCTTAATGATCAAGATCCACAGGTCTTGAAGTCTATAATTAAAAATGAAAGTTTCATGGAATTGATGAACGAAGACGATCTTGAAGATATAATTGAAATCAATAATCCTGAGATTATGATCTCAATTATAGAAAATTTAAACAAATTAACAGACACACATAAAATTTGTGAAAAAAAATGGTTATATGACATATTGCTTAACCAGAACAACCCTGATGTTCGCCTGGAATTAATATTAAATGATCGAACTCCCAAGTTTGTTTTAGAAAAGATTGCAAAAGGTGAATTCAGGAAAAGTTCGCATGAAAAAACGGATAATTCAGAATCATTAAACAAAAAAATAGATCAGTTTGAGAACGTATATTCAAATTTGAAAAGTTCGATGCATCCTGGTTTTTTCAGATCAACATCTATAGGAAAAATGAACCACAATGGGAAAGTTCGATTACCAAAACGATTTCTAAAAATCATAATTAATGAAAGCGATAGCCAGCTTATATTAACCAAAAGAGATGGATGTATCCACGCCTATACCTTAAGCAGATGGAAAAGTATTGAAAGTGACTTTACCCGGAGACTTGGTTACTCTAAAGGGACAAGACTGTTTAGAACCATTTTTATTAGCAGTGCATTTTTGTGCAAAATAATCAATTCAAATCAAATAGAGATTCCTCAATACCTCATAGAATATGCAAAACTTCACAAAAAAATTTATTTTGTTGGAAACCTTACTAAGTTTGAAATCTGGGATGAAGAGAAATGGAATAAAGAGAATGAAATGATGGAAGACGAACTATCGGATGATGAAAACGATGACATAAGAGATTTAATATAATTCTAAAATTGAGATGATGTATGCAAACAACCTAATTCACGGGAAAAATTATGATTACTTTATCAAGACGAAATTTTATAAAAAAGATAAGCTTGGCTGCTACGTTAAATATAGTAGGAAATATTCATGAAGGGTTGTCCTATCTTTCACCCATTTCAAATAAAAAAGAACGACCAAGAATATATACACCAGAACAATCTGCTAACTTCTCTAAAAAGGATAATGAATCAAAGACTCTTTACATAGGAGTTGGGAATTTAGGACTTTCAACTGGCGATGCTCTTTTTGCAAAGACAGGAATCAACCCAGACGATTTGGCCAACCCTATTCCCGTTATCAATTTTAATCGAGATTTTTATAAATTTAATGAGTTACTAACTGATACATATACCCCAGCATTGAATAGAGGGATATGGAAGAGTCTTGAAGGGAAAATCAGGGATGAAATTTCTCAAGATGATACAACAAACAAACAGGTCCATAGTGTTTATGTTATCACTGGTCCCATTTTCACAAAGAATCCACCTGACAGATTAGAATCTGGGGTTGCTATCCCTGATGAATTTTATAAAATAATTTCATTCAAAAAAGGATATTTAAGCACGTTAAAAGCGGTCTCGTTCATTTTCCCTCAGGCGCCTGAGACTAATGACTTTATGGATTATGTAACCACCATTGATGAAATTGAAAAGCTGACTGGATTGGAATTTTTTCCTGATTTGAGTGTCGTAAAGCAAAGAAATTTGGAGAGCAAGAAGCGGGGATTGGGGTTGGAGGAGCTTATTGATCCTGATTAAATTAAAGAATGATTTAAAGTTCTCTAAGACTGCCAATGAACTTATTTATTGAATTTGAAATAAAATAAACATTATTATTGGACACCAATTCTCCTTCATCTTCATGATCCCAAAAATATATTTTTCCATGGTTGCTTTTCGAAATACCAATTAATATTAGATTACTACCGGGGTCGTACGCTATAGGTAAAAATTCTTCCGGAATTCGTTCTTTATATAGCTCTAGGTAATAATAAATCCCATCGACTTCATCATGATTTACCCTTAAAAATCGATGAATCATTCCATCATTATTTTGATCATTCATCGTCATACTGAAAATATTCGGTTCAGGATAACCTCCATTAAACTTTAATAAAAAATTTTTATATTCTTCTGGTAATTTTATATTGTAATCACTTTCAAGTCGTCTTAGTGTTTTCGTATCTAATGGTTTTGAATCTAAAATTTTTGCTGTCATTTTAAAATCCTTAGCTTGATTTTCTTAATTTTGAAGCTCCCCCTGTGTGCCGTATTGCACCATGCAAATCTTTTGGTACTAATAACATGGTTTTCCCATCTTGATGGTGATGCCATGTATAACCATCAGGAGTCCTATCAAAGCCAGCTTGTTTGTTGGCCAATGTAAAATCATTTGCGTAATTACCATTTAATTCTTTCACTTCAACCCTTTTTTTTGCATAAGGCGAAAAATCTGGATATCCATTTTTATCGAAATTTACACTACGAGGGTATTTTTTTTGCAAATCAGGACGAAGTTTTTCGGATGGATATTTTTTCCCTGCATACTCACCATTTATTATTTTGCGTTCATTTAATCTGTTCTCTTTTGGTTTTGTATTAGAGTTGGACTTTTTATTTACCTGGAGATCATTTGCTTCACTTCTTGCTCGTCTACGCTGTAATGTTTCATGATTATCTAATTTGTTTGGTTGAGGTTTATTATGAATTTTATTTTTTTGCTTCGATATATTTTCTATTGTCCCATTATTGTACACTTTTTTAAATTTATCGCCGTTGGAATTTATATTATTTCTTTTGCTTACTTTTGGAAAAGATTTATTCACATATTTACGTCTACTCTAATTTCCCCAAGTTGCATCAAATACAATATCCTCTTCATTATAAGGTTGTGGGCGCCATCTTGATTTAGTATTTGGTTTTTTTGAGATTTTTTTAAATGATATCTTGGAATATTTGTCTTGTTTATTTAGAAGTTTTTTACATGGGATACAATCATCAACAGAAATATTTGAGTTTTTTAGTGCCTTTTTAAATTTTGTTTTTGACCCACCTATAGCAATATCATCAGATAGTCTCCACATTGCTTGAACAGCAGATTTAGAATTTGATTCCAAAAGACCTGCAGCTTTTAAATTGCCATAATCAAATTTTCCCAAAAGATGTTTACCAGCTTTTTTGTTTTTAATTTCAAAAACCAAAGCATCTTCAGCAAAACCAGATTTTTTATATATATGACCAAATCTTAAAATTTCATCCCCAATTTGTGCTTTCGATAAATCTGATTTAAAAAAAACATTGTCAATTTTTTTTGTAACATGAGTTCCATATTTAAGCCCTACTTCATCGATATTGCTTTTAACGACCTTCTCCCCGCCCTTCGTAATTATTTCTTTTCCCCATTTTTTTTGCGCATACTGAAATGATATAGTAGTTGCTTCTTTTACAAGTCTTAGTGCTTTAGATCCAAATCCAGCATTTGCATTAATTGGGATTATAAAAACAATTAAGAAAATCATACAAAATTTTAGTTTATCCATAGATTCTCCTAAAATATGATTTTAATGCATATTTTTTATCAAAGTTTTGTTTACACAATTCTTCAATTTCTCCAGAGTAAAACTTGTCTACCATTTGTGAGATGACATTTTGGACATCCTCTTGAATTCGATTAGATGATTGCTGAATCTTATCTTCAAATTCATATTTAAATCTTGGGTCGTAAACAAAAGATCTCATAAGATCCCAGCCATCTCCAACAAAAGGAATCCATGTCGCAGCTTCTTCAACCGTTTTTAATACACCACCATCATTTAGCTTATTACTCAGTTGATTCGTTCTATAAAATTGAAATAAATCCTTATTGGCATAACCGGTCTTAATATCTAATTGCTGAAGTTCATCTATCAACAATCTGTTTTTAAGTGTGCTTAATTCACCTATATATGCATCTTGGAATTGGGATATTATTGGTTTTATATTTTGATTCATTTCTTTCTTTATAAAAGAAATGAGTACGTTGTTCGTTTGCTGAAAATCATTTTCCCCTCGAGAAATATAACCATCTAAATCTTTCACTTCATTTTCCAATTTTTCAGGAAAAGTTTCAAAATATTTTCCAATTTTATTTTTGGCAAGCATTCTTTCTTTATTTATATTGCGAACGAATTCTGAAGATGCTGATGAAACTGAATCATTGAATTCTTCTTCAAGAAGGAATTCAAGTTCTTTAATCGGTTGTTCTATACTCTCGATACGTTCTTTAACAAAGAGAACGTTCTCTTCAGTGTTTGAAATGAGTTCTTGTAGTTTTTCACCTTGAGCATTTAATCTATCACTATTTTCATTGATAGTACTGTTTAGCGTTGTATCCACATGAATAAGTTTTGTCTCTATTGCAATTACATTTTCTTTTAATTTCAAATTAAACTGATTTAATTGAGTATCTGTTTTTAAAAATAGTTGATTTAATTTTTCATCTAACAAATTCAAATACTGATCCCTGGTGGCTACGACTTGTTTAACATCATTTGATAATCGGAGAAGGTTACTCTGCGTATTGTGGGTATATTGAATTTCTGATTGTAATTTTTTTTCCATACGATTGGTTTGATGAAGCAATTCAGAAAGAAGATAAGCATTCACACAAACACCTGCAACCAAAGCAACTGTGAATAATTTAATAAAAAATGATTTGAATTTTGACTCTTTTAGAGGCGATATTCTTTGATCTGAATCGTTATCAATAATTTCAGTTGTAACTGTTTTATCCATAATTCCCCCAAAAGGTTTTTATTTGAAATAAAAATTACAAAAAAAAGGTAGTATTCCCCACGAGAATGCATTTTTGATGCCAAGTCAATCCTTCAAACACAAGTCATTGAATTTATAACATTTCTAAAATATCAAAGAGATATAAAACGAACAAATGCCAAATTTTGTAAGAATAAATGCCAAATTTTGTAAGTCAATTTATGAATTCGTAATTATCTATCTGAGAAAAAATAACCCCTCTCCATTTACAAAGAGGGGTTATTCCTTAACTAATCACCATCGCCAAAACTCTCAGATCAGGTCACATGAACATAATCCATAGTCACGCACAGCAAATTATCATAATCCCCCGCCATGGCTTCATCCTGATATTTAAAAATATATTCCTTGTCGGCACCAGCTTTACGAAGAGCTTCTTTCACACGACCGATTATGGCGAATGCATTACCATTGGTGTCAATGAGTTTTACAGTTGGTTTAATTTTGGGTTCTGTCATGATCTTTATCTCCAGATTTTATATGATTTATTGTTTGTTACAGGAATAATTTTAAAGGTTAATAACCGGTCTGAAAGTTAAAAACTCCATCAGAAGTTAATAACCTACAGCCAGTTAATAACAGTTAATATCCGCTAAAATTCAGATGTAGCCATTTTCGAACAACAGGTTCCGGATCATTGTGGTGATAGGCACACCGCCCAATGTTTTTGACCGGTTAACCAACGCCACCTTTTCCGAAATTGTAAAATTAATTGTTACTTTTTGAGAAAGTTTTTCAGAACCTTTTTTAACAGGACGTCCACCCTCATTACCTGACAATTTCTTTAGAACCTGCCGGTTATTTTTTTTAAATATCGAAAGATCTGTCATGATCCCCTCTCTTTCATATATCCAATGATCAAATCAAATTGATCAGCAACAGCATTGAAATGATATTTTTTTAATCCACCTTCAGATACCATTGCACGAACAGACTTCTTTTCTTTAAAAATATTGGGCAAGGATTTTGATTGCTTGATTTCAAAGACAGGCAGATCAAAGAATCGTTCCATAGCAGTTCTAATATCATCCATATCCCCAGGCGTTGTCTGATTGGCAACAATGATCACATTCTGATTTAATCCCAGCAACTCTGTGATGGTATCAATTGAAACCTGGATATTGATAAATCCTTTGATCACCGGTATCAGGACAAAATCTGATTGTTTGATTGCTGATATTGCACGCTTATCAATATGACCGCCCAAATCAAAAATAATATTGTAGTCGTCAGGAAATGCAGGAAGGATCTCATCATGGTGAATTTTAAGGATTCTATTTTCATCAAGCACTTTTTCAATCGGAGAATATATATCATTTGTGACAATTGAATACTTCATGGTAAGCGCCAGATTCAGTGATAGAAGAGTTTTTCCGACACCTCCTTTGAAATTGTAGATAGTGGTTTTCATAGGTTAAAAACCTCCATATCAGTTAGAAACTTTTAAAAAGGTTAATGACAGTTATTATCTGTTAAAAACATCCATCCAGACTTTGGATTGAACTATTCAAACAGGCTCTCCTTCATCCGAGTATTAATAGTGCTGATATATCCGGAATCAGCCATGGAATGATAACTGTCACCGACGATTATATGATCATGCAGCGTTACGTCCATACCCCAAAGAGATATGCCCACCTTCATTGTAATTTTTTTATCATCACTTGAAGGTTCTGGATCTCCTGTGGGATGGTTATGAATCAAAATGACAGCAGTTGCTTTGAGCAGGATAACCAGTTTTATTATTTCCCTGGGATAAATTATTGAATGATTAATGGTTCCTTCAAACATTTTTTCAATGGCAAGGACCCTGTTTTTAGTATTCAAAAAGACACAATACATACTTTCAACATCATCCTTTTCAGCGAAGATGGGTTTCATCACATTAAAGACATCTTTTGGTGAAAAGAGCTGTTTACCTTTCGAAGATTCCTTGACCATTGAAGCAAACTCACCCGATTTAAGAGCAGCCCAGAATTGTTTTTTCTCCATTTCTTTGATCCTTATAAAAAGAAAAACCCTCAATGATCATTCAAAGAGGGTTTTATTAAATTGATTTTGCTAACAGCAATTCGTTAATTGACCATCGCCAGAATATTACCGCCGGTTCGCTGAAGTTTATATGAGGATTCAGCAGAGAGGTCTTTGTGTTGGGCACCCTTGGTATATGCCTGGATGATATGAAACATGCTTTCTCCAACGTCATGCGCCCATCCCCATGCCACAGATTCCTGCTCGATTTTATTCAACTGGAATTGCCTGTTGAAACTGGCTATTGAAGATTCAGGATTATCAACTGGACTATCCATAGAAATTTTGAATAGATCCTTTTTGTTCCCAAGCTCTGCAGATACCTTCTCCAGGACATTCGGAAACTCTTCCAGGATCTTGGTGGATACATGGCGGTATGATGCTGATACACCCGATGTGGATATGAGCCCATTGGTACAGATCAGGCGAAGGATATAAGCGGATATACTCAATGATGCCAATCCTACTTCAGAATTTGAAATAGAGATTCCAGGCGTAAACTTATCGCCATCAATATCAAAGGATCTGGGACCATCAGGTATACTCAAGCTCATGAATTCAGGGTCAATTGAACACTGGACTTTCGTTTCAGGCTTAAATCCCATAGAATCCAACTTGAATAACGCTTCAAAATTATCAACGGGAACATATCTTGGGGTAAATATTGCACGGATATCATCTCCATCGAATCTGAAAAACAACTGGTCATTTCTTTCGTGCTGCAACCAATAGTTCAGATTCTCAGCTTGAATATCCTGGGGGCACTTCTGCAAATAATTGTAAGGAATTCCCAATCTATTTGAAATGGATCTCTGGGCAACGGGTCTAACTGTATGAGATTCACCAGAGATCCGGATAAGATCCAAGCTGTCAAATTCTATTTCTTTGACATCTACATTATTATCAACGCAATTAGCTGACATTGCATCAACTCGATCATAAACTTTTTCAAGTGTGGTTTCTTGCTGCATGATTTTATTCTCCTTTAGTTTGATTCTAAAAAGCACCGACCTATGCGTTTTATTCCGATAACACATGAGTTGCATTCTTAGGCGCCCAAAAATTTAATTGATTGAAAATGATTTGAGTTTGTTTCTGGGAGATATACCTTTCACCACCAGGCATATTATATTTCCCCTGACGACTCTAAACAGGATGCGTATCCATAAAAGCGGACGGGTGGCTCCCAGATGGGTTCGATTCTGTTACTGATTTTTGATTTTAGTTTGAAACTGAGGGTTGCTGAGAAGCTTGCTGAGGGTGTTAAAATGGTTTGAGATGGTTTCTGTATTATATGAGGGTCAAGAATTTATATGTTTCTGTCGCCAGGTCTTCAGTCTCCTGCCAGGACGAATCAGTTTGTTTCCTGTTTTTTTGCCAGAAGGTTTCTTAAGGCACTGGTTTGTATCTTGAGATCCACAGTTTCTTTCTACAATTTTTTTGAAGTAGTCTTTCAACTTCTCAGTCGTTAATCTTCGAAATGGATGGGACATAGTTTGTTTCTCCTTTTTGATTTTGAATTTTAGTTCTCTTCTGGGACAAAAGGTTCACCCAAATCAAAAAGACAGATTGTAACTGGCAATGAAATAGTCGGAAACAGCATCTCCATTTCTTCTTTGAGCATATCAGCAGTATTCCCATATGGACTTTTTTCACTGCGAGTTGAGGGCAGTAGCAGGATTCCGGATTCAACAGTTCCCTTATCATATCCCAATTGTAATCTGAATAATCCAGTATGAAGGTATTCATATGAACTAAAGCTGCCATCCATAGCGAGATCTCCCTTCACCCCCTTATACCGATACCTTCGTCCAGGCAAAATATTCAGATCCACCCTCTCTTCCATCCATCCCATAGTATCCAATGCAGCTCGAAGTAGTTCTCTCCGATATAAAGTGCCTTCCAATTGTTCAAAAAGATATTCACAGGTAATTGTTACATCTTTAAGCATTCTCTTTTCTTTCAGGACTTTTTCCGCATCCCTGAAATGAATAATTTCAAAATTCATCGTTGTCATCTCCTTTTTCAGTTGTTTTGATTTTTCGTTATAAGGGGTAACGATTTCACGGTAGGTTAAAATTTGTTATATTTTTGCTCGTTTAAAAGATAAGTCTATTCAGCATCAGGTTCTTTGACACCAAGGATCTCATCGATGAATATTGATTTCTTAGAAGATTGACCCAGATAGGATAAGGGATAGCTCAGGAATAACAGTTCCATAGCCCTTGAAATAGCAACAAAGCAAATACGGCGCTCTTCTTCGATGTGACCTTTTGCACTCGGGAGAAGATTTTCAACGAGTCCTATTACAAAAACCACCCGAAATTCCAATCCTTTGCTCTTGTGGATGGTCATCAACGACACTCCATTCTTATCTTCACTGATACTGCTGTCCCTGAAAGAATCTGTATATTCCAGAAATGATCCTATATCCTTATACCTGGAGGCGGACAGTTCCAATTGATTAAGGTTTTCAATTACAATGTCATCAATCGTCGGCATATCTTCATCCAATATGAATCGATCATAATCAAGATTGTTTCTCAGTAATTTAAGTAGCTCTGATGGCGCAAAAGTATCAACCGACAGGATCAGAGGGTCCATGAAGTTAATAAATTCCCTGATATTTTTCCTGATGAAGGGAGTATCAAATCTGGTGGATTTTAATCCCTGGTATAGATGTATACTCTTTTTTCCACAGAACTCTTTTAATTCAGCTTTTGATTTGTTTGAAATATATCGGACCGGTGCATTAAGAATATTCAAAAGACTATCATCTGCATCATTTGAATCTGGGTCATTTATTACCCTAAGATAATCCAATAAGATTTTAATTTCACGCCTGTTATAAAAATTACTGCCACCCTGAATATAAAAAGGGATCTTGTTTTGGAGGAATGCTTCCTCTGGATACAATGATTGAAAATTTGCTCGGTACAGAACAGCAATCTCATTGTATTCATACCCCTTCCTTTCTTTCAGATCGATGATTTCATTCACCAAGCCCAGTGCCTCTGTCATTTCATTGGAACTCTCCAGAACAATAACATCATCTCCCTCAACATTATCGGTTTTGAATTCTTTATGGATCTGTCTTTTAAAATGATTGGCCAGATCACTGCACGCCTGGACTATTTTCTTTGTGGATCTGAAATTCAAATCAAGGATGAACTGCTCACTCATTGGGAACAGCGTTTTAAAATTCAAAATATTTCCAACTGAAGCGCCGGCAAATCCATAAATACTCTGGTGATCATCTCCACATACCCAAAAACTTGAATTCTCCTGTTTGTCTGAGATCAAAAGTTTTAACAAGCTGAGCTGGCAAGGGTTGGTATCCTGGAACTCATCAATCAATATGCTGTTGAACATTTCAAGATACTTTTCTCTGATCCCATCTTCATTCTTTAACAGCTCATAAGTTTGAATAAGCAGGTCATCGAAATCCAGGAGCATCTTTTTGAATTTAATTTCATCATAAGTTTCATAGATGTCTGCTATTTTCATCATGGTTTTATCACCGGCAAATAGATCTCGAAATTCATCCACAAAAATCAAATTGTTTTTAGAAAGTGATATCTCCCGAAGAACAGTTCCAATGGTCAGATCCTTTATCCTTAGTTGTTTCATTACTTGTTTGATGAGGATGAGCTGTTCCTTTCCAGAAATAATTCCAAATGTCATACCCTCCCTTTTTAAAAGGAAATAACAAAAGGAATGAATCGTGGATAAATGGACCCTTTCAGATCTATCACCCAATACTTCAGCCAAACGGGATTTCATTTCATCCGCAGAATTACGGGTAAATGTGAGTCCGAGTATATTCTCTGGCGCTATTCCATGTTTATTGACCAGGATACCTATCCGTTCCATCATCGTCCGAGTTTTTCCACTCCCAGGCACGGCAATGACAGCAACTATATTATTTGTTGATTCAGCGGCTTTTAACTGCTCAGATGTTAAATCACTCATGCGGCTTGCCCTCCTTCTTTATGAGCGTTTCTTATGCAATTGATCGCCATCTTGATCCGGAATTTCGTTCCAAGAATTTTATTCAACTGGGAAGAGGTCTTATCCTCTCGGATTATTTTTTGTAATTTCTTGGCATATTCTTTGTGAAGTCCATCAAGAAACCCTATTACAGCTACTGGTGGGTGCTTTCTCAACATCAATTCCACATTAACAATCTGGTGCCGTCTATTTTCATCTTCTTTATAAATTGTCAGAAAGTTTTGAATATTTTGAATTTCTTTTGTACTCATGATGCTAATCTCCTTTGTTTGAATTTTTCGCTAAACCAGGAATCACAGGCTATTTTGTATGAACAATTTTTGCATTTCCATGAAATATCATTCGGGATAAATACCCCTTTTTGTATTCCTTCCCATACCTGGACTGACTTTCGAATTAATCTGTGTTCATCCAATTCAGATCTGGTGGTCCAATACTGCTCAAACTTTGGCTTTAGTGTCTTGATCAAGGTGTCGAATTTCAAAAGAATTTCCCGATCCACATATCCCATCGATTTGAGCGCCAATTGATAAAGGGTTAATTGTTGGTTCTGATCCACATCAGCTATTGAATATGCTTTTCCACTGGTTTTATGATCTGTTACAATGATGGTGCCTGCTTCATCTTCTTCAATAAGATCCATGGCGCCAATAAAGGCAATGGGAATACCTGGCATAAAAAAGCTGAATGATTCTTCAATTCCAATGATGTTGTAGTCGGTGTCTGGTAATTTATTATACCAAACAGAAAGAAGATCCTTCCCCATCATGAGCATGGATTTAAAATCATGACCTTTGTTAAATTGAATGTCAGTTCTATCTTCAGCTCTGTTAGTCCATGCTTTTGAAAAAACTTCGTGGACATCCTTCAACAAAAGTTTTTCACCTATCATCTTTTCCCGATAATAATGCTCCAGTGTAATATGAATAGCTGACCCGAATTCCATAGCTGAAGATCGTTGCTCCATGGGCATATGGTCTATTTTGGCAAATTTATACATCAGGGAACATTCAACGTATGTCCCTATACTGCTGGCGCTCAAATGTTCTGTTTTCCTCAACTCACTCAAAGTCATTTTTAAGTTCCTCCATAAAAAAAGGGACAAGACGCACCAATCCACAGTGAATCTGTCCCTTTACGAATTGTTATTGATTTATGTTTAGGCGGCTTGCTGGAGAGTCCGGATAAAAGTTGAAGCATCTGCTGAAGATAATTTTTCCAACGTGGTACCAAAATCTTCCATCACCAAATTCCCCAGATCTTCAACTGAAATTCCTCTTCTCCGACTCAAATTGTGAATAGCACGTTGCTGGGCTTCACTCATGGCAGGAGTTTCTTGCTTTGATTTGGAATCCTTTGTTGTTTTAGCACCAGTTGAATTTGATGCTTTTGAATTTACCTTCTTAGCTGGTGTTGATGTCGTTTCAGTTTTTGCAGCAGGTTTCTTTTTCTCCGGTTCCTTTTTAGGCGTTGCAGGTTTGGGTTTCGCATTGGTGGCGGTTGTCGGTTTCCTGGTGGTCTTTTTAGCGGCACCAGAACCAATAACATCATCCATGGATTCCAACTCTTCAAGACAGGCAATGGAAATATTACACATATCCCGAAGACATCTCCCCTTTGCCCTCGTACTCGCCATACGAATCAGGTGCTTTGCAATCAGAGGAGTACAATTACCAGGATTTGCATCACCTATATCTGAAAAGACCTCTCCATTCTTACCTTCAGCCACAGCTCGGCAAATGGCTTCATTCCCATTTTCTTTTGTCGGGAACTGCAGCAACTCCACTTCAAGCTTCAGAAGTCCTTTTTGATTGGCCAGATCCAGAACCCCAGCGTATAAGCAAAACTGTTTTCCTTTGATATCCTTAACAAAACTATCTTTCAGTTTCGGGGTATTCTTATCCAGAAATTTTGCAGAACCAATACCATCTTCCGGAACTGAATTTTCAACAGCAAGGATATGCTTGCAGACAAATGCAGCATCTTTCTTATGGTTCTTGGCAAAATCTCCACAGGTACAGGACTTTTCATTTTCACCGATGGCAACATTATATAGGATCTTGCCTTTGCTGGACTCAACAAATATTTGTCCATCTTCGCTTTGCATAACCCGCAACTGGTTTGCCTTGACATTTCTTTTTTGAATTTCTTTTGCGGTCATTGTTCATTTCTCCTTTGATAATTGTTTTTAATATTGATTGTCATTCCCATTATTTTCAAATCCACGCCCATCTGTTTTGATGAACTCCAAGGAATTGCAGAGGATTTGAAAATTACTTTTCTTAACCCCTTCATCCGTTTCCCATTTATTTTCATCCAAGGTTCCAATAATTCCAACTCGGGCGCCCTGATGAAGATGCTGTTCTGTCAATTCAGCCAAGCGACCAAAGCAGACAATTTTTATCCAGCAGGTTTTCTTTTTTGATCCTTTGAATGCAATTGAAAACTTAGCAATGGGTTTACCTTCAGATGTGAAGAATATCTCAGGGTCCTGTCCTATGTTTCCGGTTAATACTGCTTGATTCAACATTTTTTGCTTCTCCTTTTTTAAATTTTGGTTTGAATTTCATTGATATGACGAATGCCAGATATCCAGCAGATAATATGAAAATGGCTGCAACGACATATGGCGGGAGTGCGGAAAGCAAAATTGATATTCCAAGAACTGGGGTAAGCAATTCTACAAGGTTATATTTCTTTAAAATTTTTGCTGAGTGAATGAACAGATGTATCTTTGTCAGACCTATAATACTCATAGGATTTTTTAAAAAAATCCTTTTAAAATATATAGTTCTTGCAGCTTTTGGCAGAGTTGAATAAAAGGATAATCCCATATCACCTGACAATGAAATAAATACACGACCATTATTTTTAAATTTTGTGATTAATTCAGTAGCTGCTTCAAGATGCTTTATATTACGAACATTTGAAAGAATAGATGCTGTTCTGGGTATGGACCATTTGTTTTTTTTAATAGGTTGAAAATCATTTTCATTTCTTTCAAAGATGATTTTCCCTCCAATATTCGTTTAAGGAAACTCTTGTTGCCGCCAAAGCTTAAAATCCTTTTGAAATATTTAAATGAATTTTTAGCAAATGATACCGAAACATCCGCATAGGGTTGAATGGAGAGAAATATTCCGACACCTGATAAAACAGCAATTATTGCATCTGTCTTCTCATTTTTCAAAAATCGCCATGTCTGTATTCCAAGGTCCCTGATGTCCCCCCAAACGAAAAAGTCAGAAGCAATAGCACCTATCCCAGAAAAAGTATCCCAAACTTTTCCTGTTACTGCACCCACTGCAATTGCTTTAAATTTTTCAATAGCTGTATATTCAAGATCAGCTTTAATTTCTTTTAGTTCTTGAGGATCAATGGTTTTGTTTTCTTCATAAAATTGGACCAAATCCAGTGCTTCATCTCTTCTATGCTGGGAATGTAAATCTTTGATTTTTTGAATGGGATCAATGAAATAAGATCCAGTAATTTGACTATATAATGCTGTACCCGATGTGATAATCAAGAGCATTAAAAATGGATATTTTACAATGTTAAATAAGTATATTTTCAATAGGCGTGTTTCCTTTTTTGGCTAAGGGTTATTGTTTTGATTGCAGTCGGTGTCACCTCCTTTCAGGTCATTCTTTTTAATTGGTTTTCTGACCGTTGGAAAGATACCTGCATCTCGAAGTTTTTCGAAGAGTGTGGGTTCTTTTTTACTCCTGTAATAAAATTTAATGGCCAGATAGATCAGCGCCAAGATGTTGATTGCCATGGTTGCAATGAACCAGGGGTTTGTTAAAAAATCGATGATTGGATCTCCTTTTTTGTTTGGGTTTTGGGTTAAAAACGTTACGGATTATAGGTTCCTATAATTATTTATATATATAGATATCGGTTTATATAATGGTTGAAATGGCGGATTTTCAAGGAGTTTGGGGTGTTTGGAGGATATATTGCGGGATTTTTGGTACAAATTTTTTTGCAGATGGTTTTTGATTTCGAATCTGTGATTTTTAGTTTATGTACAAAAGCAGGTTACTGAGTCATGATCGATCAGGTATATTATTTGAAAAAGCAATCTTGAATGTGAAAGAAATGAGTTGTCATTAAAATTTCAACAAGTCACTTTATTGTTTTTTTAATGTGGGGCGGGCGTGGACGTATCGTATAAATAAAATCAGTACCATATCAAAATAGTTATCGCATAATTTCTATATAAAAAGGGTAATAGCCATTTAACCTTTTTTGTTCGATACCTCCTTTGAAAATCAGATATATCCAGGATATGTTTATCCCTCTAATTTATTCTGCTATTTGAAAATGATGTTTTCTCAAAAAGAAAGTTGCTATTCTTGCATTTTCTTGTAACGATTGTGTGTTTTTTGAATAAGTTTTCTTTTAATAACAAAAAAAAGTAGTGGTTTTTGTTTGCCTATGCTTTCATCATTAAATAAGGCAGTTAAAAAACCTCTATTTATATTTAAGGTGATAGTGTTCTTAGTTTTTAGGGATTGGATCGATAAAATAGTTAAACATTTATTGTAAAAGAATAAAGGTAAAATTTATGGATATACGAGAGTTTATCTCAAAGTACCGAAATCATCCTGTTCTTTTTATAGGTACAGGTTTTAGTTTAAGATACCTCTCCAACTCATATACATGGGATGGTCTATTAAAAAACCTGGGCGCTAACAGGAAGGATACCGGACATAATCATCAGCCAAGTGCCCGTCAAATGCGCATAATTTAAAAAATTATATTTGATTTGAATTTTATTCATCTACTTTTATGAAGTTTGGAGGTGGCATAGGGCAAGTCTGTCATACTGTGAACAACATTTAATACCCTGCTAGAAGGCTGGGCATTAAATGTTGTTACTTCTGATGCTTCTACTCAGAAGGTGTACGTAAAGAAGGGCCGTCGATTTTAATGGTCGTACATTTATGCTTGAGACGGTCAAGCATGGCGTCAACAAGATCCTTTTTTTTAAACAGATCGTACCATTCAGAGTAATCCAGATTAGTAGTGATTATCGTTGATTTTCGATTATAACGTTCACCCATCAATTTAAAGAAGGCGTTTATCTGTTCTGATTTGAGTGTCAGGTAGCCGAGCTCATCAATAAGCAGCAAATCATATTTTGACAATCGTTTGATGAATTTGGGTGTACTTTGATCGGCCAGAGAGGCATACACTTCATCAAGCAAGTCCTGGGCATTGTAGAACAGTCCACGATATCCTTCGATTAAGGCCTGCCGTAGGAGACCTGAAGCCAGGCCGGATTTGCCGGTTCCAGGTGGACCGATAAAAACGATATTTTCCGCTTTAGCCACAAACGAAAGTTCCGCAAGTGCCTGGATCTGGTGTTTGCGGACACCAGGCTGCAGGTCATACGGGAACGTCTGTAGTGTCCATGACCAAGGAATTTTGGCGTTATTGATTCTGTAGAGCATGCTGCGTTCCCTACGGTGTTTGAGTTCCTCCTGGAGCAGACGATATAGAACCTGGGTAACCGGAGAACCTTTTTTTTCCGCATCATCCAGTTCATTATCCAAGACCGTGGACATTCCTTTAAGCCGCAGTTCATTCAAAATCTGTTCTATTTTTTGTCTCATGGCTCCTCCAGATCAAAAAAATCACCGGCAATATTTGATAAAATAATACGTTCCAGACGGTTCAGATCAAAAAGCCCATAGTGCAAAGCGGTTTTTATGGCTTTGATAAACGCTTCCAGGGGATAGGTTCGTTTCAGGTCCAACAGCTGCTTGAACTTTCGTGCACCACGGCCCCGGACACGTTTTTTCATCGCATTGACATATTGATCCAGAACATCAGAGTGCCCCGTAAGTACGGTCACCTCTTTTAATGATGGTGATTTGCGCGTAAATAAGGGAGGATGATGCTCCGGAGTTCTAACACGGGTGTCGCGTTTATCAACCACACGTGAATGTTCGGCAACTTTCTTACGTTTATGATATACGCGTATATACATCCATTCTTTGTGAACTTCCACGGTCTGGCCCACCAGCCGCTCGGGTACAGAATAACGGTTGGTGTCCACAGTGACATAGCCGGACATATTCACAATGCAATACCGGGTTTCATAAATCGGTGGCAGATAAATGGGCAGTTTTCGAAGATGCCGTTTTTCCATCAGATAGACCATCTCTGGTGTTTTGCCCTTTAAAGACCGTTTTGGCTTGGAGTTGGCAATCGTTTCACACCACCAAAGAGCTTGAGTATTCAAGTCATTCCAGTCGGTAAATTCACGTCCTGCTAGGAAATTGTCCTCCACATAACGAAAGGTCCTTTCAATTCGTCCCTTTCGGTCAGCATGGTTAATTTCATGTGCATTAAAAGTGACACCAAAATAGTCAGCAAACGCCTTCATTTCTGGAGAAATCACAGCATTTTTTCCGGCCCCGCCAGCCAGAATGACACTCGTATTGTCAATAATGCAGCTTGGACAAACCCCATCAAAATGACGCAAGCCCGCATCCAGAAAAACCTTGGATTCAAACCGTTTAAAACAGGGGTAATACTGGACATAAATTTTCCGCGAGTAGGCCAGAATGAGACCGGCACACTGGGCGTTAACGCGCTTTGCTCCAATGATCACCTGGTGAGGCGATGTGTCATGCTGCATTTCTTCACCCGGAGCAAAGTTATATTCCCCGCTACGTTTGTTCCGCGTCTGTTCCCTGAGCATCATCTCCCGGATTACACGTGTCAGTGAGCTGTACGGAATATCCGTATCATAAAGGGCCTTGAGTTCCTCCTTCACCCGTACTGCATTCCCATTGCATCGCTTCAGTTGCTCGTGGATTACGGGGACAAGCTCATCATAACTGGACCCGTTGTTTTTCAATGGTGCCGTGGTGTTACTCAAGACACGCCGAATCGCTTTCCGGGAGTGCTTCAAAAGACGGCTGATTTCCCGGATGGACACCCCCCGGGCATGCAGTTGCCGGATGGTGTCCTCTGTTTTGACTGGCAGCATTGTTCCTCCTTATTTTTTCCATGAGTTCGTTAAATTCACGCTCCGCCCCCCCAAGGGCGGCAAGCAACAAACGGCGGTCAGAGGTTGATTGATGTTCGAAAAAAACCACCCCAACGTTCCGGGCCAGTCGTCTGAGCATCTGCGTGACAATCTTGATATCCTTTACCCAGCGTCCCTCAGCTCCTTCACGTATACTGTCTGCTTCAACGGTTTCGGTGGTGACTTTCAGGGCATTCAACACCATGCGCGGATTGTCGACCATGATGGACCGGTTCTTTTTGTTGGCACTGCGGTAGGTGTTGAACCAAGCCATCAGTTCTCGCGTAGTAAAGGGATGCGCCATGACATGCTTCACTAATTGCCGGGCGTGTCCTGCATTGGCGCGCGCCAAGGGCGCCAGGATTCGGGTGGCGCTCCAAATTGACACCCGGCCCTTTTGAACATGATTGCGCATCTCCTCGTCCAAGCTTTCTAATACCAGAAGTCGTCTGGATACGAAGCTTTCGGATTTACCAAGAAACCGCGCCATATCCATCTGGGAGTAATCAAATCGAATCATCGCCTCCTTGATGAGTTTAGCGTGTTCGAAAATTTCCCACCGGCGGGCTTGGCTTCGACACATAACCTGGATCAACGCTTCCTGCTCTCTTTCATGAATCTCAGCTTTGACCAGGTCTTGTCCCAGGCGCTTCAATGCTGCTACCCGGAGATACCCGTCCAGAAGAACATATCCCAAAGGGTCCTGCGGCACGACCATAACCGGTGTGAGTTGCCCATGGCACTCCAGGGATTCGCTAAGACGCCTTTCAGAGAGGATATTCCGGATCCGTGTATGGGCATACCCCAGGTTCAGATGTGCAATTTCTATTTCTTTAACGTCAATCCGCATCGTTTAATGACTTTTTGATAAACTGTCTTATCGTGGCCGGATCGTGCATGGCCATACGTTCTGGTGTCTGTAATACTTCCTGTTTCAACACATGGTCAGGCAGTGACAATACCTGGAACAGATACCCGTCAAAGGCGATCAAATTTTTGTCAATAAGACCATCCCGGGCGAGTATATAGTCATCCAGGTACATCTTCAACATCAGGCATATCTTGTCATAACTATAATAGGACAGGCCCTCTCGGTTGCCTGCCATCACCAGGAAAAAATACAACGACAGTTCGTCCTTACCAAGGCTGGCCATGAAGCCAGCCCTTAAAAAACGATGCTCGACAAATGCAAAACTTCCCCTTATTTTCCTAACCCGTTTCGGTAAAAGCGGTATAATCATAACCCAACCTCCTTGTCAGCCGTAATCACGCCATGGAAAAACGCTCACAATCGTCCCCTTCCGCCCGCAGAAATGACATTTCTCGGTGGAAAAGGGTTTATACGTTTCTATCGATGACATAAAATCCGGCAACCGAGTAGTCTGATCATCCATTTTTTTTACTTGAGGTTGGGTTTTTCCGTATCGGCGCCGATTTTCTGAATCAGAATGCGATTTTTTGCCCTTTTTGGTTTTGCGGTAGCGGCGCTGGGCTTTATTGAGGGACTCACGGCGACCAGCTTCACGGCAGGCATCACTGCAGTAAACATGCCCGCGGTAGCAGGAACGGCAAATTAAAAAAGGAGTCGTACACCAATGGCAATAGATAGAAATAAGCAGCATCGTTTGACTACACTCTTGATTTTTACCGATAGCCAGATTATGCTAATTAGCGCTTTGTTGTGCTATCGGTTAAGGCCGAAGTTCATTTGAAAGCCCGAAATGGCTGTTTCGGGCTTTCCCTCTTTTGACATTTTTCATATCACATCTTCATTACATACAAAAGCCGTTCAAATACACCTAATCGTGATTTGAATGATTAATGTTTTTTTTGCTATGGGTGGTGTTTTTAGACTTTATGACAGAATGTCTGAGACTTTAAAAAACTGGGGGGGGGGAGTCTTGTGAGCATATGGTGGGGAACTTTGCTTGAGCGCCAGGGTTAAAAAAAATTTCATGTGATTTAAAAGGAAATGCTGAGTTTTATTTTGATATAAAATCAAAATGTGAAGTTAATGGAAAATATGATTTTGCCAAAGTTGCACGTCTATTAGAGGAAGAATTTAATAACGATCTTTTGGATGATAGAAATGGCAAGTTCAAGGATGTTAATGATGTCTTCTATCAGGAAATGGAGGCTAATAACAATTTAAGCCGACTAAAAATCTATATATCAAAATTATTAGGGGCGTTGGAGTTTCGAGAAGAAAAAGAAGAAGAAATTGCAGAATTAAAAAAAGTTAGAAAGAACATTGGTTCAATTATTACAACAAACTATGATTGCCTTATTGAAAACGTTTTTGGCTTCCAACCATTAGTAGGCAATGATATTCTACTTAGCAACCCCTATGGCTCAGTTTACAAAATTCATGGTTGCAATTCTCAACCGTTAAAAATTATCATAACTTCGGATGATTATGTTAAGTTCAATGAAAAATATGAATTGATTCGGGCTCAATTACTATCAATCTTCATTCATAACCCCATTATTTTCATCGGATATGCGATTGGAGATGAAAATATCAAGAGTTTACTGAAGACTATTTTTACTTATGTTGAACCAAATTCAGAAGATGCTGAAAGAATCCGTAATAACTTTCTTTTGATTGAGCATGAGAAGGGATCAACTTCACATGAAATTTGTGAACATGATATCGATCTCGAAGGTTTTGCAACAATCAGAATTAACAAAGTAAAGACAGATGATTTTGTTGAGGTCTATAAAGCCCTTTCTGATCTAACTCTACCAATCTCCGCTATGGATGTACGTAAAGTTCAGAGCATAGTTAAGGAAATTTATTCTGGTGGTAATATAAAGGTAAATATCACAGAAGATCTCGACTCCCTTGATAATAATGAAAAGATAATTGCAATTGGCTCCAAAAAGACTATTACTTATCAATTCCAATCCTCCTCTGAAATGATGTCTAATTACTTCAGTATAATTGACGAATCCAATGATCAACTTCTTAAACTGATTAATAAAATAACAATTAATAGCTCTCAATGGTTTCCGATTTTTGCCTTTAGCAATATTTGCGAAGATATTCTTAAAGCAGAAGAACTTAAAGATCAACAAAGAAAAAAAATTGCTACTCATCTTGAAAATCTTAATCATGCCTGCCAATCTGAACACAAAGATACAAAAAGTATAATTGAGGATGATAAAATTACGTTGAGCAATAAACTAAACGCCATATTTTGGGCAGTTTATAATGGACAAGTGGAATTGTATGATATTAAGGATTTCTTAATCAAGATGGAAAATAAGACCAATACACTCTATAGACGACTGCTCTGTGTTTACGATCTGATGAAGTATGGGGATTAATTGTAGAGAAGCCCGCAGATCAACCTCAAATCCAGCTAAAAATCCCACACTTGCTTACCTGTCAGGTTAAATTCAGGGATTAGAAATAAAGAAACTTCAGGTTAAGTTGCGTGGGACAG
>PIVS01000216.1 GCA_003353855.1 Desulfobacteraceae bacterium | reverse complement strand
CTTACCCGGCACCCGAAGGCACACAATGTTGTGTGCCTTCGGGTGCCGGGGTATATTTTTCAGGGTTATAAAAAAAGTCCAGCTGTTTCTTGACAAAAGGCAAAAAAGCATTTACTTATTTACTTATCCTTTTTTAAAAAAGCATTTACTTATCCTTTTAACCTTTTAAATAAAGAGAGAAGAAAAACATGTACGCAATTGCGATGGACAGCGTTAATGCTTTTGGAGATACAAAAGATCTATACGCTGCAATGTTAGGCGGAAAATCGGCAGTTCATCAAATTAATCATGAGGATTTTTTTTTTGAGAAAAAATCAGTTTACGGAACAGAGGAAAAGGGAAATTTTTGAAAAAAACTTGCCTAATGTGGCTGCTTTTATTCCTGAGCAAGTGAAAACGACAATTCAGGATAAAATTGCCTTCATCCCCAAAAGGCTTAGAACATCCTTCTTGCAAGATACTATTATGTGCGTTGTGCACAATTGCCTTATTGGCATGAGCAATAAAGAGACGGCTATTTATTTGGGCCACTCGAATTATAACGAAATTCATCGTGTGGCCGATAAAGTTGTGTTTAACGCAAAAAATGGAAAATCAAACATTTCAAAGAGAAAGTACATGTATAGCATGGTGCCTTCGATTGCAGCAAATATTGTAAGTCAATACTTTGAATTAAATGAGGGTAGTGCTTCATTTGGTTCAGCTTGCGCCAGCGGATTAACTGCGGTAGTAAACGCATATTACCGACTTAATAATGATTTAGACTCTGCTCTGATAATAGGGGCGGATATGAACCAAGAAGGTATTCATGTCTTGTCCGGGATAAATGCACTAAATGCATTATACTCCGGGAAAGATTATGAAAAGGCCCCAATTCCTTTTAGCGCAGCAAGAACTGGTTTTGTAGCAGGAGAAGGGGCGGCAGGGATTCTGTTTGTCTCCGAGGCATATTTGAAAAAAAACGACTTCACACCTCTATTTAAGGTAGTCGGTGTTGGACAGAGTACGTGTCAAGCCTTGGCAGAAAGGAAGTCGATTTACGCCGGAACCAAATTTCAAGCGGTGGCGATTCAGCGAGCCTTAAAGTTAGCAAATGTAAACCCAGAACAAATCAACTTGATCGTGTGTCATGGAACTGGAACTTTAGTTGGAGATTCAACGGAGGCTGAGACCCTCCGAATCGTTTTCGGCAACAATATCCCGCCAATGACTGGTCTTCAAGGCAATTTGGGTCACTCCTTTGGGGCATCAGGTCCCATGAATATGTGCATTGCATCGGAGATTTTCAAAAGGGGAGTAATTCCCCCAATTAGGACCTATGACATTGATGAGGAGTTTTCAGATCTTGACCTGATTAGAAAATCTCGTGAATTTTCGAGGGAATATATTCTGTGCTATTCTTTTGGCTTTGGCGGCGCGAACGTTTCAGTCGTGTTGAAGAAATGTTAATCAAAGGAAAGGAGATTCAAATGAAAAAAACTCAAATTCAAAAAAAATTGAGAGAGATTTTGAACGGGTATTTGGAAGATGTGGAAGATGTAGATATTTTTAATTCTTCAATTTCGGACTTGGGGATTGATTCAGTAACCATACTTGAGATCTTTGATGAAATAGAAAATGAATTCGACGTATTGATTGAAATTACTGAAGGAATGAAAGCTGATGAAATCACCCCGACAATATTCATGGAAATGCTTGAGGCGGAAATTGAGGAGGGATAAGATGGATATAATCGAAAAGTATGAAAAAGGTATTCCCGTAGAAAGGAGAGATCTCCTATCCCTGATAAATATACCTTCCGAAAATCTTTTGATGCTGAGGGATGTTCTTCCTCGACCCTCGATTTTTTCTCCCTGTGAGGTTATAGGGTATGTCAAAATAGGCAAGCGGTGGGTATTTGGCCTGCCGCCTTTGGTTATAGATAGTCAGGAAAAAGAAGAATTGGCGAAGATCATAGATACCTCTTTTTATGTGAGGGCTGGTGAATATTTTTATCTTAATCTGCCTCAGGGGAAGACAATCCATGATGTTATGCCCATGTCTTTATCGATGTCATCGACAGAAGTTCTAAAAATAGCATGGAATTCTTATTCGTCCGGTATTCCCAACTTTCTGTCAGCAAAAATGGATGTTGAGGATTACAATGATCGGAGGTATGACCATGTAATTGGGAAAAGAATTGCTGAAGCTACTCGGCAAATGATTTACCCCATGAAACATTTTATAAATTTCGGGAAAAGAAAAGATTATCTGCTGAATTCATTAACTGTTAATTTCCTTCAATTCATTCGGCAAGATTCCCCGTGCAATGTCTCGATGGGGATCTCCGCGACAGGGAACAAGCGCGGAATAAACAATGTCTCTGGAACTGTTTTTTTTCACCAAGATTTTCGTTTGGTGGCAACAGGAACAATTCAGGGCGGAGCAATTTCGCTCAACGCTTTAAATCAAATGAAGAAGAGGCAAGTTATCGAGCCGGTGAATGGTGCTTTAGTTAAATTTGACTGTAAAAATAAAAGTTTAATATCGCTGTCTCAGCGAGATATGCGGATCCAGGGGGAAGGGTTACCTGATTCCGGAGAATTTTTGATTTCATATGATAGTTCTTCTGCTATCGTCACAGGAGAGAAAACCTGGAAAAACGGAGAAGTTTGCGGGTATGATATTTCCTATACCGCAGAGTCAAATATTTCTATTGACAAGATAATCAGACAGATACTACAGGCGCGGGAAGTAAGCGCTTTTGCTATTTAAGCGAACAACGGGTCAGTAGGAGTTGGGAGATTCTTGCCGGTCGGTAAACTTCAAAAGGAGATTCTTTTGAAAAGATTTAAGGCCAAAGTAGTTCTGGTAACAGGGGGTAGTACGGGCATTGGACAAGCCATTGCTGTCGAATTTGCTCGAGAAGGTGCAACTGTAATTATTTGTAGTAGGAAAGAATCTTCTATAACATTGCAGATGATAGAGGATATTGGGGGGAAGGCGCATTTTATCCAGTGCGATGTCTCCCGGGTTGATAACATCAAAAAAATGTTTTCAGAAATTAAAAACTCCTATGGCAGGTTAGATATTGCCGTGAATAATGCTGGAGTTGGGACTGTAACTTCTTTTGAAAAAACAACAGAACAGGAATTCGACCATATTGCTGGAATTTGCTTCAAAGGAGTCTTTTTCTGCATGAAAGAAGAAATCATAGCGATGAAAAGATCAGGAGGAGGTGCAATAGTCAATATCGCCTCTACGGCCGGAGTTAGAAGTACAAGCGCTTCAGCCGTATACGTCGGTTCTAAACATGGTGTTGTTGGCGAAAGCAAAAAGGCAGCCATGGAATACGCCAGGGATAATATTCGTATCAACGTTATCTGTCCCGGTGCCACAAAGACACCAATTATGGAGCCCTACATAACAGAAACATATGCCCAGAAAATTCCCATGGGACGCGTTGCAGATCCCAGGGAAATAGCTATGCCATCGTTATTTCTCTGTTCTCCTGACGCTTCATACATCACCGGGGCGGTTGTCATGGTAGATGGGGGTAACACAGCACAGTAAAATAAAAAGAGGAAACATGTATTATCCGGAAAAAAGACATAGGCCCCCTTTTTTAAAAGAAGGAGTGGATTATAAAAAAATCCATGAATTGTTTCAAAAGATTGTGGATGCAGGTGACAACATGCAAAGTATTCTAATCGTCAAGAATGGATATCTTGCTGTCGAAGAATATTTCCCCCCTTACCATAGAGAATATCTCCACGCCATGAATTCCAATACCAAAGCAGTTGTATCAGCTCTGGTAGGAATTGCCATCGAAGAAGAATCGCTCAAGGTAGATCAAAAAGTCTTAGATTTTTTTCCTGATTCAGAAACCAGTAACATCTGTGACTGGAAACAGTCGATTACGATTTTTGACCTGTTAACTTTGAGGTCTGGTCTTTCTTGGGGGGGAGGGGAAATCGACGACGTCGAATTTGTTTTAGAGATGGCCAAAACTAAAAAATGGGCTGAATATTGCCTTAATAGGCCAATGAAGTATGAGCCCGGAACTCATTTTGACTCCATTTCTGCCTGCCCTCAAATACTGGCAGCCATTTTAACAAAAGTTACTGGCAAAAATCTTCACGAGTATGCGCGAGAAAAACTGTTCGACCCTATTGGAATTTCCAACACCGTGTGGTGGGAATCGCCATCAGGAGAAAACGGCGGGAATCAAGGGCTTTTCATGAAGCCAATAGACCGAGCAAAATTTGGTCTGTTGTATCTCAGAAATGGTCTTTGGGAGGGAAAACAAATTATTCCGTCAGATTGGATCGAAAAATCCAAAACAGCTTTTTGCAAAACTGAACCAAAACAGCAAGAAGCTTTTCTGGCAGAAAGCGGATATATGTGGTATATCGACGCCGATTTTCCAGTTCGCTCCTATAACATAAACGGTATTCATGGGAATTTTATTTATATAATTGATGAACTGGATCTGGTTGTTGTAACCACAGCGCATTTGCCACGTTCTGCTGAAAACTTGGGAAATCAGCATCGTAATCAGATTCACCTGTACATGAAGAAGTACATTATTCCGGCATGCAGCACAGACGTACAATCTGATTCTTGTATGCTCGAAGCAATACGAAACTTGACAAAACCGACTACTTATACCTCTTTTAATTTGCCCGACATCGCCCAAAGAATTTCCGGTAAAACTTATTATTTCAGCGTAAACTATTGTTTTTTTGAAGATATATACTTTTTATATCATATATCTTCTTTAAAACTTAATTTTGGAAATCAGGATTGTGAAGCGGAGGTACAGTTTGTTAGCGGAGACAGTATATCGTTTACTGTTGGCTTAAATGGTGACTACAAAACGGTATCTATAAAAACTTACCTGGGCAATATGCCTATCTCAGCAAAAGGTGAATGGAAAAATAATGTCTTCACTATCGTGTATAATACATGGTGGGGAAACAAAAACCACATTATCATTCGGCCTAATAGAAAGGCGGATATTATTAACTGTAAAGCTAGAGTCGAGTTTTTTTTCGAAGGTAAAGTTGCTGGAACTTAAAACAAAAAATAAGGAGAAGGATAAATAATTATGAATGAACTGTCATTGGTAACAGGTGCAAACGGGCACCTGGGGAACAACCTAATTCGCGTTTTGGTTGAAAAAGGGGAGAATGTGCGGGCGAGCGTTCGTGATATCGATAACGCCATACCTTTTGAAGGAATTGATTGCGAAAGGATTTACGCTGACATCCTTGACCTTGATTCATTGAAAAATGCAATGAAGGGTGTTCATACCCTTTATCACTGCGCTGCCATCTTCAAGCATTGGGCACCGAGTCCGCAGAAGGAAATAGTTCAGCCGAATATTGATGGCGCACGAAATGTCCTGGACGCAGCAAATGAGGAAGGTGTAAAAAAAATTGTTTTTGTCAGCGGGATGGTGGCTTTAAATTTTAATTCCCCTCCCATGGACGAAACAGGTTGGAATACCAATTTTCAGTACTCTGATCCTTATGCAGAAGGCAAAACAAAAGCCGAAAAACTGGCCCTAAAATTAGCAAAAGAAAACAATCAATGGCTGACAACTGTTATTCCATCGGCGATGGTTGGGCCTCATTTATACGGGCATGAAACGACCATCATGAGTTTTTTAAAAAATGTGTTGGAAAACGGACATAAAATTGACCTCGGCTTCAACACAAATGTCGTGAGTATCACTGATGTTTCCGAAGGAATGTATCTGGTAGCAAAAAACGGAATTTCCGGACAGAGGTATATCATGGGGAATGAAAACCCCATCAGCACCACAAGAATTTTTGAGTTAGCGAAGGAGATCTTCCCAGAAACAGAAATCCCTTCCGCAGTGCCAAAAGAAAAATTACTAAACTTTGCAAAAAAAATTGAAAAGGAAAGTATGGAAAAAAAGACTCCTCCCTCATTGACATGCGGTTTGGTAAACCGTTGGTACCATGCTGATACCAGGTTGACCATAACCAAAGCCAGATCAATAGGATTTAATCCTACCGATTCAGAAACAGTACTGAGGAAAATTTTGACTGCTTTAAAATAATATTTTCATGAAAAGGTGGTTTCATGCAGTTTGATGGTGCAGGTCTTAAAGTATTCTTCCTCGAAGGGGGAAAAATAGAAACCAAAAAACATCATTTGTTTAAGGTAAAAGAGTCGGATTCCCCTTATGTGATTCCGATCCCATTTTATTTGATTGATCATCCCAAAGTCGGTCCTGTGTTGTTCGATACAGGAATGGCGCATGAGGCAGCCCATGACGCAGAAGGATATTATGGTAAAGAAGTAGTGAGTATTTTCAAGCCTGTAGTAAAAGAGGACGAATTGTGTGTAAAGGCCATTCAACAAATTGGTTTTCAGGCGGAAGATATTGCATATGTGATTCTTTCTCACCTCCACGCTGATCATGCCGGAGGCGTTGGGATGTTCCCGAATGCGAAGTATGTAGTGCAACGCACTGAGTTACATCAGGCATACGTTCCCGAACCTCATACGAGAGGCGGGTATGTCAGGAAAGATTTTGACAAAGAGGTTGATTGGTTAATTCTGGAAGGCTGGAAAGACAATGAATGGGATCTTTGTGGAGATGGCTCGGTGATGATTTATTTTACACCAGGACACTCTCCTGGGCACCAGTCTATCCTGCTAAACCTTCCTAGTGGCCTCTCGATGTTTCTTGCAGGTGACGCTTGTCAGATAGTCAGCAACATGGCCGGAGTTCCGTCGGCCAGTAGCTGGAACGAATCCGAGGCCTTAAAGACAATAGAAAGAATAAAAAGATTCAGAAATCAGAACGTAACAATCATAACAGGTCATGACCAGGATGAGTGGCAGAATTTTAAAAAAGCCCCAGAGTTTTATAACTAAGGAGAATAAAAATGATATTGAAAAAAGCAGCAATCAACATTGATGGTGTTTTTCTTAAGGATACTTTTAATCCAGTGATACGCCAATTTGTAGAAAATTACGGAGGCTATTACAGCCCAGAATTTGAAAGAAATTGTATTTCGCAGCCTCAGCAAAAAGCCGGAGCTTATATAACAGCAAAGCTCGGGTTGAATATGACGCCCGAAGAAGTGGTCGCTAAGTTTTTTGAAGTTAGGGATGAATACATAAAGGAAATACCTGAAATACCTGTAGAAGGTGCTATAAAAGCTACGAAGATGCTCAAAGACCTTAACCTAAAACTCGTCTGCTACGGTGGGTTGAAGGAGAAGTATTTTCACGAGAAGCTCGGAAAATTAACGGAATTATTTGACCATGGCTATGTCTGCACGAATGATTTCAGGCCAGGAATCAAAGAAATTCGTGATCGCCTCAATTTGAAGTCTTACCAGATTCTATTCATCGATGATGTAGCTAGAGTGGCCGCCACTGCAAAAAAAAACGGAGTTCCCTTCATCGGGGTTCCGTGCAGCCCTGTACAAAAAGAGGATATGAAAGGACTGGGGTTGAAATGTCTCTTAAATTGTAATTCTTTTGGAAGTATCACGGAAAAAATGGTAAGGAAAGTCGATCAAAAAGCCATGAATTTTTGGGCATAAGACTTTAAACTTTTCACTAACCAAAACAAATGGTCGTTCACCCCGGCCATAGTGAGCGGACACCTGACCCGCATGAAAACAAAAGGGTGCGGCTCTTTTGCAACGCCCTCTAAAAAATCTAATATTCATCGAATTTCTCCCTTCTGTTGATCTTACTTGATGATTTTTAAGTGACAGCGTCTGGTAAAAAGATGTTGAAGCGTTGTGGGCGGGACTTTACCGTTGGCATAACATTTCTACTGTACCCATTGTTCAAGTTCCTGACCCGATTTAGCATGAAAGGCCCTTCCAGCTTTCCACAGATATTCGATAACATGGATAATATCAACGATGCTCTTAAGGCGTACGCAGAAAAGTATCAATCGTATAAACAGCTGCCACTGTA
>PIVS01000765.1 GCA_003353855.1 Desulfobacteraceae bacterium | reverse complement strand
TTTGTGCCATATTGCGTAGGGTAAGGCTTGGGGGTAAGATAATCTTTAGTTACATTCTTGTCCTGGTCTGCTGCAAAAAGATAATTGGTAAAGAAAAAACTGAATATCACTATTATTAAAGTTAGATTTTTTTTCATCTATGCATCCTAAGTGTATTGAAATATTATTGTTTAAAATAGCAGTGCCCCTGATCATGGCTTTTGCGCCCAGGGCCGCTGAAACACATTTACGGTTATACTCGGTTCAATAATTTATGTTGCCTCCTTTATGTGTATCATGGTTAATCGCCTTCTGCGAAGATATAGCAATATGGGGGCCAATCGAAAAATAAATGTATAATTATCGCTGAATCGCCTTTAAGGAATTTAAGAGCAGCCCACCTTGATCTGTATATTTCTGTTAATAAATTTGATTTTTCTATAATATTAACCATTTCATCAAGAACTGTATCAAATTCAGCACCATATGAAATTTCATTTGGCAAAACATCACTTTCAGCAACCTTTACAGCAGTTTCTAATAAAACATCCTTACCTTTTCCTGTTCTTGCAACCGTTGGAATAACAGGAACACCTATAAGCGAGGATAATAATTCGGCATTAATTTCGCGATACCTCTTTTTTCTGCAACGTCAATCATATTAAGGAAAACACACACAGGAACCCCCATAACTATATTGTTAATCCATTTAATTGTTTTACTAACCTAACTTTATAATACATGTCAACCTTTATCTATAATTAATTACATTACATGGTTTTTAGTAATTATTCAGCAAATAAAAATGCATGATGTGTCATTTTTTCCTTGACACGGTTTTTTGGGAAAGTTTGAATTTTCGGGAGAGAATTGGAACTCCTTTTAGTCAGGGTGCTCTATTAGATTTTCGCTTCGTTCGGCTATGATCCGCGGTGTTGATACTGACTTGCTATAGCTAAAAAATTTAATTACCCTGAAACTCAACCTACAGCGAAAAATCCCGTCTAAAAAACCTGGTGGGCAAAAGGGGCACATAGGCAAGACCCTGGAAAAATTTCCTGATCCTGATGTTATTAAGAAAATACCCTTGGGCAAAACGACTCTTCCCCAAGGGAACTATAAAGATGTTGGCTATGAATCCAGGCAGATCGTTGACATTGACTTCTCACGGGTTGTAACGGAATATAGGGCTCAAGTTCTTGAGAGCGACAGTGGAAAGCGCTACATAGCGCAATTTCCTGAAGGTGTTAGCCGGTCAGTTCAGTATGGGATCAATGTGAAAGTCCATTCTGTGTATATGTCTCAATTCCAATTGATTCCATATAATCGGGTAGAGAAACATTTTCAAGACCAGGTTAGAATTCCAATAAGTGCTGGCTCTGTTTATAATTTCAATAAAGATATCTATGACAAATTGGAAATCTTTGAAACAATCGTAAAATCAAAGTTGATCGAATCCGGTCTTTGTCATGCAGATGAGACCGGTATTAATATTGAAGGAAAAAGACGCTGGCTTCATTGTGTCTCGAATAATTGGTGAACCTATTATCTTCCCCATGAAAAAAGAGGCTTCGACGCCATGCAGGAAATGGGTGTCCTACCGTATTTTAAGGGAATACTTTGCCATGATCACTGGAAACCGTATTTCTAAATTGACTGTGACCATACATTGTGCAACGCTCATCACCTGGGGGAATTAGAAAGAGCATGGGAACAAGATGAACAAAAGTGGGCCAGGGACCTCAGAGATCTATTGTTACAGATCAACAAGGCCGTGGATGATGCCGGAGGGCAACTTCCGGAACCAGATTCCATGAAATACAGACAACAATACCGGGATCTGCTGGAAAAAGCCCAAATTTTCGTTCCATGAAAGGTGCGGCCATGTTTTGCCGTATCCGCAGCTATCTTTCAACCTGTAGAAAAAATGGTGTGAGAGCGAGCGAAGCACTACGTCTCTTATTTGAAGGCAAGCTAC
>PIVS01000215.1 GCA_003353855.1 Desulfobacteraceae bacterium | reverse complement strand
CTACCATAACAGACCTTTAAGTTTAAAAGGCGCCGAGCTGACAGGGTTTGATCCTGGTACCCATTTTTTCACAGGCAGACCCCATATCCAGTCTTTTAATTTTTAAGGTATCTCCAATCTCCCAGCATTGGCTGCAGGAAATTCTTCTTTCAATGCTTGCCGTTTCCAATGCATCCTTAAGGGTTTGGGATACCTCAATCTCCGGATCGATTTTCTTTTTTTCAGGGGAATACCCAAAGAGGCCCAGCTGACATTGGGAAATCCGATATTCCATAAGATCTATTTGAACGCCAATATCCGAGGGTAAAATATCAAGATCTTTGGCGATCCTGTGCGCGGCTGCACAGGTTAAACTGCCATTGTCCGCAAGGGAATTTATTTTCTTGGAAATGGGTTCATCGATACTTTTCCCCGGGTGCTTATCTGCGTAATGTCCTTTGTCCTGATGTGCCATGGCGCCTTCCTGTTTGACTCTTGTTAAGGGTTAGGATATGAGTCTTCTTATACCCTAAATAAATGTGGTGATAAAGGATATAATTGATGATAGATGAAATTGCCTCCAATTCTTTTCAGATGATTTACATTGCCTCCTGCGGGGAAGGGATTAATGCCTTCAACTTGGTTGAATCCACCCTGGTCCAGTTTCCCGACAGCCAGATTTCCGTTGTAAAGGTGGCGCATATTCGTTCCGAAAGCCAGGTGGATGAACTCATTGACAAGGTACGGGAGATTGAAAGCCTTATCGTTCATACCATAGTCAATTCAGAGCTTAGACAATACCTTACCCGGAAAGGAATTAAAAATCATATTGTCACCATAGATCTCATGGGACCCGTTTTGTCTAAGATCCAGGCATTCTTGAACAAGGATCCCCTGGAAAAACCCGGTCTTTACAGGGAAATTCACCAGATAGATCTTAAACAGGTGTCCGCCATTGACTTTGCCCTTGCCCATGATGACGGATTAAATCCCGCCACATTGATGTCTGCAGAAATTATCCTGCTGGGATTGTCCCGAGCCGGGAAAACACCCCTGTCCATGTACATGGCCGTCATGGGATGGAAGGTGGCCAATATACCCTATGTTCCGGGGGTTCCCATGCCAGGGACCCTGGACAAGGTAGACAGGAGACGGGTGATTGCCCTGAATATAAATGTGGAGCAGCTTCTCGCCCACCGAAAGATGAGACAGGAAAGCCTTGGAACCACCGATATTTATTCCTACGTTTCAAAGCAGGATATTGAAGATGAAATACAAAATGCCCAGAAATATTATATCACAAGGGGATTTTCAATGATTAACGTGAGTAGTAAACCCATTGAAACCAGTGCAGAGGAAATAATAGAAATGATTACCAGACGATTTATGGCAAATGCTCATATGGGTAACTAGGTTGATTTATAGGAGTTTCATTTTTCGTTGTGACCAGAAGCAAATACCATGCTCCGGCCATGCCGGTTATTTAATATAGAGGCTGGGTACCCTGGGGGTTGAATTAAACCGATGGTTCAAATTCATGAGGCTTTCAGCATTGCCAATGGCAAAATATCCACCGGGAACAATGCTGTTGTACAGCTTGTTGGTTACTTTTTCACTGGTTGGGTGATCAAAATAAATCATGACATTCCGGCATAAAACCGCGTCATATTGCTCATTAACAGGCGTATCTGTAATCAGGTTGAATTTTTGAAAAGATACATGCTGCATCACTTCTTTTTTTACCTTGATAAATCCGTCAAATTTCCCGCTGCCCCGCTGAAAGAAGCGATGTAACAGAGGACGGGGTACATTTCTTAATTTATCGTTCCTGTATATTCCCCGGATGGCAGTGGACAGGACCGAATGGGAAATATCTGTTGCCTGAATGGAAAAGGAAAGCCCGAGTGCTTTAAGCTGAATGGCGATGGTATAGGGTTCATCACCGGTTGAGCAAGCAGCGCACCAAATCTTAAACTCCTTTGATTTTTTTTGGGGATGATTATTGAATTGATTGACAATATGTTCAATGCTTTTGTTTTCTCTGAAAAAAAATGAATGGTTGGTGGTCACTGTATCAATGAATTCAATCACTTCCCTTTCATTATTGTGCAAGTAGCTAAGATATTGGTCAAAGGATTTCTTGGTCATCCGCATCCGTTTGGCAATTTTTGATTTTAACAACTCAAGCTTGCCTTCGTGAAGATTGATACCCGAGGTGACATAGACCATATTTTTAAGGTCATTAAATTGTTTTTTAGAAAGAACTATGGAATTCATGCAAAAATAATAATATAGATGACGAATAAAAGTAAACAAAAAAGAGTAGGAGAATCATATTAAAAGAACAGGGAAGCCCGTTGAGAGGCGAAGAAACAAAGACTTCTGGGCACATCTTTTCATTCTGTTCAATTTTTTTGCCTGGGGAGTGCTCTTTATTTCACTTCTGGTCTTTTACAGAGCCCAGCCGGAATTTGAAAGTTTTTTTGACAAATTTTATGGGTTGGACTTAAGAACCACCTGGGATATACAGTTTGTGCAATATTTTGTATATACAATTATCATTGGATTGGTTGTTAGTGTTCTGGGGCTTAGCATGAGTCGTTTTCGGGCAAGAAGAAAGACAGATCATAAAAAAAGTTTAATTCTCCTTGGTTTTTTGTATCTCTTCCTTTTTCTCCTGTTACGGATTTTTTTTTAATGGATCAAGAATTTAGAATGGATTGTCGATACCCTTGTCATAATGTTGTTTTATGCCTTTTGTATAAAAAAAGAGGATGGCCCATGAAAAAAATTGTTTTATTTATTTTGTCTATATTTTTAATTTCTTCTCCTGGCTGGGCAACCGATTTTATGGTTGATTTTGTCGAAGAAAATTATAAAGAAACCACCAGGGCTTATACCAATGATCCTCTTATTTATCATTCAATTCAGGTCAATTCCCAGGTCGGTCCGAAACTGCTGATCCTCACCGGCGACAATCTTGAATACCGAAAATGGCTTAGGCATTATATTGCAGGCAATAAAAGATTACTCACCAGGGTACCCGATAATGAAAATGATAAGTTCATCTCTTCCAAGGCCTATGAGATTGATGTCACAAATGTCCATCCTGTAAATGGTAAAAAATGGAAACCTGATATTCCTAAGGTTGGCGATGTTTCAGCCCTGGAAGGGAACCGTCACATCCTTGTCATTGACACCAATGGGAAAAGAAGCCAACTGATTTCAACGGTGATCAATAATATGGGTTATACGGCAATGGTCTCACAAAATGGGGCCCAGGCACTCAATTCTTTTAGGGCACAACCTGAAAAATTTAAAATGATTATTGTGAATTCTGAAATTTCAGGTATGAAATCGGAGACCTTTGTGGATCATATCCTAAAAATTGATCACAAAATACCTATCCTGATTGAAACAGGATATCGAAATCAAAAAGCAAAAAATAAATTTTTAACTAAATTTTCCGGTGCCGATTCTGTGGTACTAAAATCCGTTGTGCTTGAAGATCTTCAAAATACCATTACCAAACTGGTTAAAGAGAAGGGTTGAACCCATGGGAAGATTTTATTTCATATTGATTGGCCTAAGCCAAATATTGCTTGGAGTATTGTTGGTATTACCCACATCTCTTCTATCAGAGACCAATGATTTTTCCAGGTATGAAAAAAGTTTTAAAAATTTTTTAACCTGTGAACTTACCCGGACCGGTGCAACAGATCATTTTAAAGGGAATACCTTTAAAATTACAATGATTGATCTATTTGACATCCAAAGGGAAGGAGACATGATCATTATCACAGGGGCTGTTCGCTGTGCTATTGACGACCGCTTTCAGATTCTTTATGCGGCCTTGGGGGTCGAATCAATTCTGGAAAAAGAACAAGTTACCTATTATACGGTTCGGAAGAATGATTTTTCCATTCTTGCCACCGAGCTGATTAAATTTCCCTATAAGGAACGGTGCCCCTGGTCCCCTTACTGGGTGGATACAGACTAGAAGTCTTATAAAATAAAGCTGTCTCCCTTGGGAGACAGCTTTATTTATGGTTTATGATTATGTTCAGTTTAAAATCGCTGCCTGGGCGGCTGCCAGCCGGGCAATGGGAATACGATAGGGAGAACAGGATACATAGGTCAGGCCTGCCCTATGGCAAAATTCCACCGAAGCCGGATCCCCGCCGTGCTCTCCGCAGATCCCAAGTTTTATATCAGGCCGTGTTTTCCGGCCCCTCTCAACGGAAATTTCAATCAGGCTGCCAACGGCTTCCTGGTCCAGGGTTTCAAAGGGATCAAAACTTAATATGGCATTATCAATATAATCATTCATAAAAGAACCAATATCATCCCGTGAAAATCCAAAGGTCATCTGGGTAAGGTCATTGGTGCCAAAGGAAAAAAACTGGGCATATTTTGCCATTTTATCGGCAACCAAAGCAGCTCTGGGGATCTCGATCATGGTACCAAACATATAGGGGAGAGCCTGGATTCCATATTTTGCAAGAATAGCATCATGGCAGGCCGTGACTATGTTGTGGGTAAATTCCAATTCCTTTTCATTGCAGGTAACCGGTACCATGATTTCAGGCAGGGGATGTTTACCCGCCCGAATCAGTTCTGCGCAGGCTTCAAAAACTGCTGTTACCTGCATTTTGGTAATTTCAGGGAAGGTAATGCCCAGACGAACACCCCGGTGACCGATCATGGGATTGGATTCTTGGAGCAGTGCACTTCTTTTCAACACCTCTTCCAGATCTATCCGAAGGGCATCGGCAATTTCCTGCTGGTTTTCTTCGGACTGGGGTACAAATTCATGCAACGGAGGATCCAGAAGCCTAAGGGTAACAGGCAGGTTATCCATCACAGATAAAGTTTTTGAAATTTCTTCTTTAACAAAGGGAAACAATTCATCCAGGGCTACCTGTCGCTCTTCTCCGGATTTGCTTAAGATCATTTTGCGAAGTAAAAACAGGGGTTTGCCAGAATCAGATCCATAGAACATGTGCTCGGTCCTGAACAGCCCAATACCCTGTGCGCCAAAGGCCAGTGCTATTTTTGCATCTTCCGGTGTGTCAACATTGGCTCTGACCTTCATGGTTCTATAGGAATCTGCAATTGACATGAATTTTTGGAACCTGGGATTTTCTGAAGCATCCTTCATTTTTATCCGGCCTTCATAAACCAGTCCCTTGGTGCCATTCAGGGTGATAAAATCCCCTTCGTGAAAAATTTTAGCGCCAACCCGGAGCTCTTTTTGGTTCACATTAATTTTCATGGCGCCTGCACCCACAATACAGCATTTTCCCCAGCCCCTGGCCACAAGGGCTGCATGACTTGTCATCCCCCCCCTGGCCGTTAGAATGGCAGAAGCGGCCCGCATGCCTTCAATATCTTCCGGATTGGTTTCTTCCCGGACCAGAATAACTTTTTTATCTGATTTGGCCCATGCAACCGCATCTTCAGAGGTAAAGACAATTTGGCCCCAGCCCCCGCCGGGGCCTGCCGGCAAACCCTCGGTAACTTTAACGGCTGTCTTTTCTGCAATAGGATCTACAATGGGGTGGAGCATGTCATCCAGTACTTTGGGATCCAGACGACAGACCATGGTCTTTTCATCGATCATGCCTTGTTCAAACATGTCCATGGCCATGTTCAGGGCTGCTGTGGCCGTTCGTTTCCCCACGCGGCACTGGAGCATGTAAAGCCTGCCTTCCTGGATGGTGAACTCTATGTCCTGCATGTCTTTGTAGTGGGATTCAAGGGTGTTTCTGATTTCAAAGAGCTGGGCATAGAGTTCTGGCATGGCTTCTTCCAGGGAAGAAAGGTGGTTGTTCTGGGGGTTTTTGGTATCATTGTTCAGAGGACTAGGAGTTCTGATACCGGCGACCACATCCTCTCCCTGGGCATTGATCAGCCATTCGCCGTAAAATTTATTAACGCCCGTGGCAGGGTCCCTTGAAAAGGCAACACCTGTGGCAGAGCTTTCTCCCATATTCCCAAAAACCATAGCCTGGACGTTGACTGCTGTTCCCCAATTATCGGGAATGTGTTCAATTCGTCTATAAGAGACTGCTCGTTTTCCATTCCAGCTTTTAAAAACAGCCCCGATTGCACCCATGAGTTGCTCCTTTGGATCATCCGGAAATGGTAAGTTAAGTTTTTCATTTATTTTCTTTTTGAACCGAATGCACAAAGTCTTCATATCTTCGGTTGATATATCGGTATCGTTTGCGTACCCCTTGTCATTTTTCAGGTTGTTCATCATCATTTCAAGATTGAGGCGGATACCAATGCCATCTGAGGGTTTTACCTGTTCCGCCTTTTCCATCACAACATCGGAATACATCATGATCAACCTTCTATAGGCGTCGTATACAAACCACTCATTGGAGGTTTTGGCAACAAGACCCGGAATGGTCTTAGAACAAAGTCCGACATTTAAAATTGTTTCCATCATTCCCGGCATGGAGCTTCTGGCACCGGAACGGCATGAAACAAGCAAGGGATTGGTTTTATCCCCGAATTTCATTTCCATAATATTTTCAATATTTGCCATGGCATGATCCACGCAGGTTTCCAGAGTATCTGGAAATTGCCCGTCAAGATCAAAGTAATGGTTGCAGCATTCGGTGGATATGGTAAAGCCCGGGGGAACCGGAAGCCCAAGCCTTGCCATTTCAGCGAGATTTGCCCCTTTTCCGCCAAGAAGGTTTTTCAGTGTTGCATCTCCATCGGTTCTTTTAGGACCGAATTCATAAACGTATTTGGTCATGTTACCCTCAATTTGAATTTTGCATAAGAAAAAAGTTATAGAGGTACTATTAAGAACTTAAAAATTCAAGTCAAGAAAATTCTTGTGTTTAAAAAATGTCCGAGCAGTGATAGGATGACTTTATAAGTAAAATTTAAGTAATTTTTTTCGGATGATTGAATGCTAAATATTGAGTCCATTTCAAAGGGGTTTGGAGACCAAATCCTTTTAGATAATACAGGTCTGCAAATAAACCCCGGGGAACGGGTGGGGCTGATCGGCAGAAACGGCCATGGGAAAACCACCCTTTTGAACATGATAGCCAAATCAGATCACCCGGATGACGGCAGAATCACCTACCCTGGAGGATATAGGATAGGGGTTTTATCCCAGAAAATACTTTTTGAAAAAAAGTCAGTTCTGGAAGAAGCCATGCTGGGTCTTTTGGAACATGAAGGGGACCATTCCTGGAAAGCGGAAAAAATCCTGGCAGGTCTTGGATTTTCCCAGGCCGATATGACAAAGGATCCCGCACTTTTTTCAGGGGGATTTCAGGTTCGTTTGAATCTGGCAAAAGTGCTGGTATCTGAGCCTGATCTTCTGATTTTAGATGAGCCTACCAATTATCTGGATATCACCTCTATCAGATGGATATCACAGTTTTTGGTTTCCTGGCCCAGGGAAGTCCTCCTGGTTACCCATGACCGTGGATTCATGGATAATGTGGTCACCCATATTGCAGGTATCCACCGTCAAAAAATCAGAAAAATCAAGGGGGATACCGGCAAATACTATTTTCAGGTTGCCCAGGATGAAGAAATTTATGAAAAAACCCGACAGAACGAAGAAAAAAGAAACAAAGAAATTGAACTCTTTGTCACTCGGTTCAGGGCTAAAGCCCGCCTTGCCAACATGGTTCAATCCAGACTCAAAACCCTGGAGAAAAACAAATCAAAGGACAAACTTGCCCAGTTAAAAAATCTTGAATTTTCATTCAATTATCTTCCATTTGGCGGTAAACAGGTGCTGACAGCTGAGAATCTCTCTTTCTCATGGGACAAGAATACCCCTCCAAACACCCCATTGATACAAAAATTTTCCCTTACCATTTATCCCAATGATCGAATTGCCATTATCGGCAAGAACGGCAAGGGGAAAACCACACTGCTCAAATTGCTGAATCAGAATCTTGAACCGGAAACAGGAACGGTGGTGGTGAATCCCGGTGTTTCCAAAGG
>PIVS01000214.1 GCA_003353855.1 Desulfobacteraceae bacterium | reverse complement strand
TTCTTGCATTGATGACCCGTCGGCCACCCGGGGTCGCCATTCTTTTCAGAAAACCATGTTTTCTTGTTCTTTTTCTATTGCTGGGCTGAAATGTTCGTTTCATAAAATCACAATCCTTATCTAAATTAATTTACTAAATATTAAGCTAACTACCATAAACACAAGACCTTAACTTTTTTTGCGGGAAAAGTCAAGAATGAACCTGATTCAAATCTTAAAATTTGAAGAGATAGTTGGAATCGATAGTAGAATAGATCAGCCGGGTATGGATTTTTCTTGATAGAGAGTGTATTAGTGATCTATTCTTGCAGAAAGATGAAAATCTTGGAAAAATCACAATCTATCCGAGTTGTTTGGCAGTAAATTCCGGGTATTATAAATCAAACAGGGAGCTTGATATGAACGACGTTGGAAATAATGAGGGCGGGAGTCATATTCTTGTTGTGGACGACAATGTTGGTGATTTAAATCTTTTGGAGCGTATGTTAGCTGGCTCCGGATACAGGGTGAGGTCTGTTGAATCCGGAGAAGCGGCCCTGGAGGCATGTGAAGCAGAGCCGCCCGACCTGATATTGCTTGATATTGATTTGCCGAATATGAATGGTTATGAGGTGTGTAAGTATGTAAAATCTAACCCTGCTCTAAAAGATATTCCAATTATCTTTATAAGCGGGCTCTCGGATACCAAGGAAAAAGTAGAGGCGTTTAAATGCGGTGGTGTGGACTATCTTACAAAACCCTTTCATATTGAAGAATTATGTTCAAGGGTTGCAACTCACCTGGAGCTAAAACACAATCGGCAGACCATTGCCCTCTATGTTGATCAGCTTCAAACCACCATTACCGATATGGCCGCATTATTTGAGACAGGCACCCTTGTTGCCAGTGTGGTCCATGACACTAAAAAATTCACCTCTGCAATGACAATGCTATTGGAGTCCATGATTATTCCATGCTTAAAAGAGAAGCTGGACGAATCTGAAGGATGGGTAAAGGAGCTTTTGTTTGATGTTTCCGAGGTTCATTCCAGTTCCATTCACTGCACAGACTTTTTGGAATCATTGCTTTCCATCAATCGAAAGAATGAAGAAGTGGAGTCGGTAGATATTTTCAAAATTGTAAACCAGGCCATGGGGCTTGTTTCATATAACATGATGCAGGATGGGATAGAGTGTAAAATTGAGTCTGATCGGGAAAAACCTGTGATGGTGATGGGAAACAGTCAACTCATAAGGGTATTTATGAATCTTCTTGTTAACGCCGTGGATGTCCTGAAAAAACAAGAGATATCAACCCCCAAAATCACCATAAAAATTGAAGAGGGAAAAGAGTGGGTTCAAATTTCTGTTATTGATAACGGGCCGGGTATTAATGGCGATGTGCTCACGGGAATTAGAAAGGGGCTAGTTTTGAGCACAAAGGGGAAAAGCGGAAATGGATTCGGCGTTTCCGGGCTCACAAAGATCGTCAATGGTTTAAATGGAAGAGTTGAGATTGAAAGCGAAGTTGGTAAAGGGGCTGCCTTTATCATAACATTGGCCAAATCCCCTTTCCCCGTTGATTCCGGTCTTTCAAAATAAGCTTTATTTAGGCTTCCGGGTAACCATGCCGGGTTTGCCCGGCAGAATGTACCCTGTTTTGTGCGGTTTGTATGATTTTCTTTATTTTACCAGGGATTCAAAAATATGGTATTCTTCGATGTGGTAATGGGGTTCCGGATAGATGACAATGGGTTTTAAAAATTGCGTTTCCAGGGAGGCAATCAAATGCTTTTCTCTGCCGTGGAGGAGTTGTGCAATTTCCGGGTGGACCTTTACGGTAAAGCGGTTGCCCATGATGTCCACGGCTTCAGAGACCAGGTCCCGGTATATTTTATGGCAGATGGATTTGCCCGATAGCAAATGCCCGTTGCCGTTACAATAAAAACAGGGTTCGCACAGGGTTCTGGTAAGATTTCTTCTGGTTCTCTTCCGGGTCATCTGAACCAGGCCCAGTTCGGTCAAAGGAAGGATATTTGTCTGGTTCTTATCCTTTTTCATGGCCGTGTTCATACGGGACATGACCTTTTCCTTGTGGGAGTCTTTTTTCATGTCAATAAAATCAATGATGATGATGCCGCCGATATTGCGCAGCCTTATCTGGTATGCAATCTCCTTGACCGCTTCCAGGTTGGTTTTCAGGATGGTTTCATCAAAATTATGATTGCCCACATACCGGCCGGTGTTGACGTCTATGGCGATCAGAGCTTCGGTCTGCTCAATCACGATATATCCACCGGATTTTAGCCAGACTTTTTTCTTCAGGGCCCTGGCCATATCTGCTTCGATATTATAGGCATCAAAAATTGATTCCCGGCCCTGGTAAAGCTCCACACTCAGCTTTGCGTCGGGCATTAGTCTTTTCAGGAAGTTCTGGACATTTTCATATTCTTGTCTGGAGTCAATAACTAATTTGTCTGCTTCGTTGGCCAGAAGGTCCCGGACAGCCCGGAAGGTTACGGTCAGATCTTTATATACCAGAGAAGTTGCGGAAACGGCACGGCTTTTAGTCATGATATCATCCCAGGTGTTGTTGAGAAAATCCATCTCTTTCTTGATGGTGGCCTGGTCAATGCCCTGGGCCTGGGTCCTGAAAATATAGCCGAAATTGTTTTGCCGGATGGCCAGGAGGTCCTCCTTGAGCCGGGTCCTTTCCTCTTCGTTTTCAATGCGTTTGGAGATGCCGATGTGGTCCACTGTGGGCATGAGAACCAAATACCTTCCGGCAAGGGAAATATGGGTGGTTATCCTGGGGCCCTTGGTTCCGATGGAGGATTTGGCCACCTGGACCAGGATCTCCTGTCCCTCTGTCAAAAGGTCTTCAATGCTGCATTCAGGGGTCAATGCTTTCCAGGAACCATGTGGCTTTTCCATCCCCTGGGTTTCCATGTCCCCCTCATTTTCCACATCTGTGTCCTGTTCAAATTTTTGGTACATTTTATGGCTTGCCGTGTCCAGAACGTCATCTACATAGATAAAGGCGGCCATGTCAAAACCAATGTCCACAAAGGCTGCCTGCATACCCGGAAGGACACGCTGGACTCTTCCTTTGTAGATGTTGCCGGCAATGCTGGTTTCATCTTCCCTTTCAATGAAAACTTCTACAATGGTGCTGTTTTCAAGGAGGGCAACCCGGGTTTCGTGGGGTGCTGAATTTACAACAAGCTCTTTTAACATGGGGTCATCCTTGTGTGATTTTTTTGATTCTTGCAGTCTGGATGGAGTCTTTATCTATGTTGAAATATTTTGCCAGCACCTCTGTGGGTCTGATGGTTCTTGTATTGTATTGCTGTAATACCATTTCAATGCCTGTCTCATCAAGGAGGGTGATGGTATGAACCGATTGTCTCAGGTCTGTTCTTCTGATTTTACCTTTTTTGCTGAGATCTTCAACTATAAATTCAGATAAAGCCAAAAATTTATCAATATCGGTTTGATCTATGCAGGGGGTGGAAAACCGGATCTGATAGGCAGATTCTGTGTTGTCCCTTTGTCTGAGCTTGGAATGGAGCCAGCAATCAATGACATGGAGCCCCTTGGGAAGCACAAGATTTAAAGCCTCCTTTATCTCCTGGGGACGACTGCCTTTTTCCAGAAAGATAAACAGCGTCTCTTCTTCGCTCTCCATCCCCAGGGGCAAAGCATTTTCAAAGGAAAGTTTCATGGATGGGTTAAACCCTTTGGAATATTTAACTGTCAGGCCGGCCCGCTTTACGGCTCGCTCAACAATTGTGGCCAATTCCAGGTGTCCAAAAAATCGTGCCCTGTCAAGTTTTGAAAAGATAATATCAAATTTGAAAAAGGCATCATCGGGCAGCATGCTTGGCGGAGAAACTATTGAGCCGGGGGAAGCGGTTGAGTTGGTTTCGACATCGTGGAGGATGGGCTGGATTTTTTCAAAATCGCATACTCCGCATCCGGTGCAGTCATGGTCCCGGCAATCCTGGGTCAGGGCTTTTTCCTTTGATCGTTGAAATTCTTTTTTCAGAAATGTACCGGTTACCCCTGAGTCGATGTGGTCCCAGGGCAGGGTTTCCTCTTCGCTCCTTTTGCGGGTGGTATAAAATTCAGGATCAATGCCGGTGTCATCAAAGGCTTTTTGCCAGAGGCTAAACTTAAATTTATCGGTCCACCCGTCCAGGCGGCAACCATTTTCAAAGGCGGCCGTAAGCAGGGGGGCGAGCTTTCTGTCCCCACGGGCAAATACCCCTTCCAGCAGGCTCATTTTCGGATCCTGCCACTTGAGCTTGATCCGTTTGTGCCACAAATTGTCTTTTAGATATTGCAGTTTTTCCTGTGTTTGAGAAAGCGTCATCTGTGAATGGCGCTGGAAGGGGGTATGGGATTTGGGTATAAAACTTGCCACAGAGACAGTGATGCCTTTTTTTCCTTTGGCATGGGCAACGGCCAATTGGGTGGACAGCTTGCAGATGCCGTCTATGTCCTCCATCTCTTCAAAGGGAAGGCCCATCATAAAATAGAGCTTGATGTTTTTCCACCCCAGTTCCAGGGCATTTTCAACGGTGGCAGAAATGCTTTCTTCGGTGAGGTTTTTGTTGATAATATCCCTGAGGCGCTGGGTGCCTGCTTCCGGGGCAATGGTAAATCCTGTTTTTCGAACCGTCTTGATTAACTCCATAAGTTCCGGGGTCAGTTTTTCCGCCCGGATGGAAGGCAGGGAAATGGAATTGCACTGGCCCTGGTTCATGGCCAGCAGTTGCTGCATCAAGTGGGCCAGGTTTGAATAATCCCCCGTGCTCAGTGAGAGCAGGGACATTTCCGAATATCCCGTTGATTTCAGAGAAAATTTGGCAATTTCCATCAGATCCTCCACAGACCGTTCCCGAACCGGCCTATAGATCATGCCGGCCTGGCAGAACCTGCACCCCCTGGAGCATCCCCTGGCAATTTCCAGGCGCAGTCGGTCGTGTACGGGCTTGGCATAGGGGACGATGGGGTCCATGGGGAAATTGTCCAGGGTAAGATTTGGTAAAAAGGCCCGTTTCACCTGGGTATAATCTTCGTATAAAGGGGTCAGGGTCTGGATGCCGTTTTCATCCCAGTGGGGGGTAAAAAAAGAAGGAATATAGACCCCTTCAATTTTTGACAGGAGTCTGAGCAGGGTCTTTTTCCTGCCGTCGCCCTCTTTTTTAAAGGCGATGACCTGATTGGCTATCTGCTTTACCACCTCTTCTCCGTCCCCAATGACAAAGGCATCAAAAAAATCGGCCAGGGGTTCGGGATTAAATGCGCAGGGTCCGCCCCCAATGATAAGCGGGAAGGTCTCATCCCTTTGATCCGCATAAAAAGGGATCTTGGAAAGGGAAAGCAGGGTCAGGATATTGGTGAAGTTCAGCTCGTATAAAAGACTGATCCCGATCACATCAAAGGAGGAGAGTTCTTTTTGGGATTCCATGGACAGGCAGGGGATATCCTTTGCTGCCATCAGCTGCTCCATGTCCTCCGCCGGGGTAAAAAACCGCTCTGCTGCGATGTTTTCCTGGCTGTTTAGAATGGAATATAAAATCTGGAGACCAAAGTGGGAGGTTCCTATTTCGTATAGGTCTGGAAAGACAAGGCCAAAGGTCAGATCCACCTGATCCAGGTTCTTTTTTACGGCATTGATTTCATTGCCCGCATACCGGGTTGGAGTCTGGACCTGTGCAAGGATATCTTGATAATTTTGTCTATGCATGATACTAAAATTTATAAAAATTATAACCTTTAAATTATTGAGTGTAATCAAATTTTCTAATATATTATTTTTTGTGGGAAAAGGCAATGAAAAGAACAAAAATCAACATCCTCAGGCAGCTTGACAAAACACCGGGTCAGGTTCAAATTAAGGGTTGGGTTAGAACCAAACGTGACTCAAAAGAATTCTCCTTCATGGAGGTGAATGACGGGTCATGTCTTAAAAATATCCAGGTCATAGCAAATAAAGATTTAGATAATTATGATGAGATTCAGGGTATCACCACCGGCACCTCTCTAATGGTGGTCGGTGACCTTGTGGAATCTCCGGGCAAGGGTCAGAAATGGGAAGTCCAGGCTTTAGGTGTTGAGATTGTCAGTCTTGCCCCGGAATCCTATCCCCTCCAGAAGAAACGCCATTCAGATGAATATTTAAGGACCATTGCCCATTTGCGGCCCCGGACCAATAAATTCGGAGCAATCTTCAGGATACGCTCGGAAATTGCCTTTGCCATCCATAAATTTTACCGGGACAAGGGATTTAAATATTTGACAGCCCCTTTAATCACCGGGTCGGACTGTGAAGGGGCCGGGGAAATGTTCCGGGTAACAAGTCTTTCCCCTGCGGATGTGCAAAAATCCGGGAAGATGGATTTTTCTAAGGATTTTTTCGGCCAGGAATCTAATCTTACGGTGTCCGGGCAATTGTCCGCCGAAATGTTTGCTTTGTCCCTGGGGGATGTTTATACCTTCGGCCCCACATTCCGGGCGGAAAATTCCAACACCAGCCGCCATGTGGCGGAGTTCTGGATGCTGGAACCTGAGATGGCCTTTTGTGATCTGGAAGGAAGCATGGACCATGGGGAGGAGCTGGTCAAGTATTTAGTGGGCCATGCCATGGAATTTTGTGAAGAGGATCTCTCCTTGTTTTTCCAGTTTGTGGACAAATCACTGCCCAAGCTTATGGATACCCTGATGAAACAAGAATTTGCCAGACTTTCCTATACAGAAGCCATTGAAATTTTAAAAAAATCCAATAAATCCTTTGAATTTAAGGTGGACTACGGAATCGATCTTCAGTCTGAGCATGAACGCTTTCTGGCCGAAGAATATTTTAAAAAACCTGTTTTTCTCACGGATTATCCCAAGACAATCAAACCCTTTTACATGCGCATGAATGATGATGAAAAAACCGTTGCCGCTGTTGATCTTCTGGTCCCCAGAATTGGAGAACTCATCGGCGGCAGCCAGCGGGAGGAGCGTCTGGACCGCCTGGAAAAGAGGATGGAAGAGATGAACCTGCCCAAGGATCCCTATTGGTGGTATCTGGATTCAAGGAAATTTGGTTCTGTTCCCCACGCCGGATTTGGTCTTGGGTTTGAACGGTTTCTAATGATGATTACCGGGGTTACCAATATCCGGGACGTGATTCCTTTCCCAAGGACTCCCGGTAATATTGATTTCTAGATGTTTCCATGAAGAAATCATTGTATTATTTCCACGCTGACCTGGTTAAAGAAATCTTTGAGGCCATGGAGGCAGGCAAGGATTTTGTTGAACTTTCCCTGGATCTGAACCTGTCCTCCAAACGATTTCCAATCAAGGGAAACTGCCTGGTGTTGGACAAGGGATGGGAAATTGACATAAAGAGTCTTGATCCGGTTGCATCCACCAAACAAAAGGTCTTTGCTTTAAGCTGTGAAGGGCTTTCCCCCATTGAGATCCGGGCAGACGGCTATTACAAACTGGTCCCCACGGACACGGTCCCTACCCTTGAAATAAACGGGATCAAAATGCATCGGTCCAAGGATATTGACCCCCTGGTGGATGCACTCTTGAAAACAAAACTTGTGGTAAAACCCGGTGACCAGGTATTGGATACCTGCGGGGGATTGGGGTATTCTGCCGTGTTTGCACTAAAAGCCGGGGCTAAAAAAGTGGTGTCAACGGAAAAGAGCAGACCGGTGATTCAGATTCGGCGCCAGAATCCCTGGCTGCTGTCCCGGGCCCCGGGCTATGATCAACCCGGTCAACCCGGTCAACCCGGTCAACCAGGCCTGACCGAAATTGGCCCTAACCCCTGCGACCCGGCCCCCGTGGACTTGACCAATATTCGTTTGGTGAATGCAGACATCACCCAATATATCAGGGAGCTTTCCGACCTGGCCTTTGACGCGGTCATACATGATCCGCCGCGGTTTACATCTGCCACCGGGGCTTTGTACGGAAAACAATTTTACACCCAGCTTTTCCGGGTGATGAAACCTGTCTCCCGGCTTTTTCATTA
>PIVS01000213.1 GCA_003353855.1 Desulfobacteraceae bacterium | reverse complement strand
TCAGTCAAGAAGATAAACAAACAGTGTTGAAATTAATTTTAGAGGCCTGTAAATCCGGGGCTCGAAAAAGCAAGGCAGCCCAACTGTTGGGGTTAACCATTCGAACCCTCCAGCGGTGGGGCCAAAACGGACTGTCGGACAACCGAAAAGGGTCCCGGGCCGCCCCTGGTAACAAATTATCTTATGAATCCGGTGATCTGGCAGCAGATCTTATAACAGACGCCTGTCTTCGGGAAAAAATTCCAAAAGATGGTCAAGACAAATAAGAAGAATGTACTAAATAATTTTGTAAAAGGCCACAACTTGCTTGACATCCACCGATAATGATTATCATATACTGGCCTGAAAATGGACTTAAATTTGATATCGCTATGAATATAAGAAACCCAACAGTCACAGCACCTGCACCATGACGGCTGGATGTTATTTTTATTGTTGCTGGGTTAACTCGCTATTTTTAACTTTGGGCTAAAATTCATTTCTTTTTCATAAACCTGAATCATGATTTCTTCCAGCAGACTGGAATACTGTTCTTCCACAATGGCCCTGTCATGGATGGGCAAGGCAACAATACCCAGGTCATGCAGTTTCGTCATTATTTTTTCCATGATCCGGCTATCCCAAAATATCGTGGTGCAATGTGCATGAAAAATACTTGTCTGCAGTTAAATGTTATTATCCGAAACCGGAATGGCTGAAAGCCAAAATTCTTTAGGATTTCAAAAGTATATGGCAACCAATCTTTCCATACTATTATATATACTTTTGGGGCTTATTGTTGTAACATCTGGATAATCTACGTTGTTATTACTGCGTGTAAATATTTAAATTCGTTCAGCGAAGTAAATGAATCAGTATTAAATTTAATCAATTTTTAAAAGGGGGAACACTATGTTTTGCCATCAATGCCAAGAGACAATGAAAAATATTGGTTGCTCCATGAAGCAGGGAATGTGTGGTAAATCGGCTGAAGTTGCTGACCTTCAGGATTTGTTTATTTGGGGATTAAAAGGTATTTCGGTATGGGGGTATAAGGCAAAAGAATTCGGTATATATGATAACGAAGCCGGTTTTTTCATTGCTAAGGGACTTTTTGCAACCATTACCAATGCCAATTTTGACCGGGAAGATTTTATCAACTATATCAAAAAAGGAGTGGGCATCAGAAAGGGGTTAAAAGAGCGATACCTCGCTGCATACAAACAAAAAAATGGTATGGATTTTTCTTCTCCTGTTCCCGAATGCGCCACCTGGGCGCCTGCCACTGACCAGGACCTCCTGGAAAAAGCGGGCAGTGGTGCAGGCGGTTGGCTGGAGATAGAAGATGAAGATGAACGCTCACTAAAAGCCCTTGCGTTATATGGGCTAAAGGGTATGTCTGCCTACGCCGAACATGCATATCAGATTACAAAATCCTGCCAGGAAGTCTTTGAGTTTTTGATGGAAGCCCTTGCAGCTCTGGTTGATGAGAGTATATCCCAGGACGATTTATTTAAACTGGTGATAAAAACAGGGGAGATGGGGGTCAAAACCATGGCCCTGCTTGATGAAGCCAACACCCAGGCATATGGAAATCCTGAGATCACAAATGTGAATATCGGTGTCGGGACAAATCCGGGCATCCTTGTCACAGGGCACGACCTGGTTGATCTTGAAGATCTGCTTGAACAGACTAAGAATCAAGGCGTTGATGTGTACACACATAGTGAAATGTTACCGGCCCATTACTATCCGAAACTTAAACAGTACCCCCACCTTTTTGGCAATTACGGCAATGCCTGGTGGCTACAGCAAGGCGATATGGCAAAATTCAATGGGCCGGCACTTTTTACCTCTAACTGCCTTGTACCGACAAAGGCAGCATATAAAGACAAATTATTTACCACCGGTGCCGTCGGATTTGATGGGGTTCCCCATATTGCCGACAGAAAAGAAGGTGGGCAAAAAGATTTTTCTGCCATCATTGAAATGGCCAAAACCTGTGCCCCTCCCCAAGAACTTGAAACAGGACAAATTACCGGTGGTTTTGGCCATAGCCAGGTCATGGCTCTCGCCGACAAAGTAATTGAAGCCGTTAAATCCGGAGCTATCAAACGGTTCATCGTCATGGGCGGATGCGATGGTAGGCACAAGACAAGGGAATATTATGCAGAAGTAGCCAAGGCCCTACCAAAGGATGCTGTCATTTTGACTGCAGGATGCGCAAAGTATCAATATATCAAACTCAATATGGGAGATATCGGTGGCATTCCCAGGGTGCTGGATGCAGGTCAATGCAATGATTCATATTCTCTTGCTGTTATTGCTATGGAACTTCAGAAGGCCTTTGGCCTTGATGATATCAATGACCTTCCCATTTCATTTGATATCGCATGGTATGAACAAAAAGCAGTATTGGTTCTTTTGGCACTGCTGTCATTGGGTATTAAAGGAATCCGCCTTGGGCCAACACTTCCGGGGTTTTTGTCTCCTGGGATTGCCAATGCCCTTATTGAAAAATTTGATATTAAACCCATAGCGACCCCGGAAGCTGATGTCGCTGACATGATGGCAGGAAAATAATGTAGATCTGATTTTATAGAGTTAAGTTTTATCAAACAGCTCAGAGAAAAAGGCCCTTAATTTTAAGCGATTGATTGGAAAATACTTTGAACATTCCCAAACTCTGTACTATTTGTCTAAAATTTTTCGAATAGCTTTTGCAATTTTTAACTTAGATACAGGTTTCCTAACGAACCCATCTATATCAAGTTACCTTGCTTTTTCTTCATTATTCACTGGAAAGAGAATATTGAACTTTGTCCCCTCCCCGAGCTTACTTTTTACGGTAATGATACCGTTATGGTTTTTGACAATACCATGAACAACGGTTAGCCCCATTCCAGAACTCGCACCAAACTTTTTGGTTGTGAAATAAGGATCAAATATGCGATCAAGAAGATCAGATGCAATGCCCGGTCCTGAGTCGCATACTGAAATTTTGATATGCTTACCCGCTGATAAATTGGTATACTTATTGGCTGATTCCTCATCTAAGATTAAATTTTCTACTTTAATCTCTATTGTTCCACCGGCTTCTTCCATTGCCTGGGATGCATTTGTACAAAGATTCATCATCAGTTGATTTATCTGAGCCGGATCACCAAGTATTGACACATCTTCATCTGGCAACACCATTTTGATTTTTGTAGTGCTTGGGATAGTGGATCGTAGAAATCTCACTATATTCTTAATAATAGTAACTGGACCAATCGGTTTGAGCTCCTGATCTGCCTTGCGACTAAAATTAAGTAGCTGTTTTACAATACTTGCTGCTTTGAGGCTTGCATGTTTAATTTCTTCAAGGCTTTCATGCACAGGATTCCATTTTGGAATATCTTCAAGTGCCATTTCCGTGTTACCGACAATCATGAAAAGCAAATTATTAAAATCATGGGCAACTCCCTTTGTAAGTGTGCTAATTGACCTCATTTTGTGAGCTTGACGAAGATTCTCCTCAGTTTTTCTCAATTCGGTTATATCATGTAGAGTAACAAATACTTGGTAGGGTTTAGATTCTCCATTTTTAAATTGTGGAATTGCGTTCATCTTTAACCAAACAAAGTCTTGCTTATGAGTATTAAAAACACCAGCTGTGACATCAAGAACTGGTTTTCCAGTCTGTAAAGCAACCATTGATGGGTGTTGGTCACCCGGAAAATCTGAACCATTCTCACGAATAACTTTCCAACCAGGATCAAAAGATGTTCTTCCAAGAAATTGATCTTTATTCAAACCGAACATTTCGAGAGCGTTCTGATTGAAATCAACTATTTTTCCATCATTTCTTTGATAAAAAACACCTTGTGTCATGTTTTCAAAAAGTGTTCTGTACTTATCGTCACTTTTTTGTAATGCATCATCTGTTCTTTTTCGATCAATCAAAATTTGTATGTTTCCCAGAAAAATTTGAGTTTGTTTTCCATCGTCATAAGAATAGTCTGCTTTTTTATTGGCAACGGTTGCAATTGATACGACCTTATTATTTTTAATAACAGGGATAGCCATCATGTTGAGCAATGGCACATGTCCTTTAGGCAAACCCTTTTTTCCTGGTTGATCTGTATTATAGTCATTCACTGTAACTATGCTTTTTTTTCTCACAGCCTCAGCCCAGATACCGGCTTGCGAAATCGGTAAATGAAACGTTTTCAACTCAACATGGCAATCACTCATAGTTTCTATAGACAAGGGTAATATCATTATTTTCTCTTCATCGTCTAAGAAACAATAAAAAGCATATTCACTTTGTGTTATTTTCAGAATTTCGACTAAAACGTTATCACATATTGTTTTGATATCCTCCTCAGTAATCCGGGTAATATTCCAGAGGCTTTCCAGGCTTTCTTTCATCCTTACTAATTGTTCTTCAGATTGTTCTAATTCTTTAATCTTCATTTCAAGTTCTTCGTATGTCAGCTTTTTGACCATGATAAGACCTCACGTGATGATAAACGTGTATAAAATCATTTATATGATGAATATAAAATATACTATCGACAATATTGAATAAATGCAAACCTGATCTGATTTTTTAATAAAACTATATGTGATCAATTATGATATAAAAACGGACTATTTCATCCGAAAAATCACAGGGTATATCTATTTCTTCCTGAAATTTTATTATCAGGTCCCAACAGGATATCCACAAAATTGATTGTTGCCCTATTCTATTTTTACTGATAATGATTTTTAGGCACATTGATCAGGCCATTATCTATTTAGAACTGGCAGACATCAGCAGTCAAAAGGCTGTGGGACTCCCACGATTGATCCGGACAGCTCCTGGGCGGTTAAACCGGTTGGAGGGCTAATTAAAAAGCGATTTGTCCATGGAAAATGTCCCGAAAAATATCCAGGGAGCGGGCCGGTTGGCTCTGGAACGACGTGTGCAGCGGACCCAAATAAAGCTTGCAGCGGCTCAAACCGAATTAAAAGAATGGAGTGAACGCCTGGCATCGGAAAGAAATACCATTCAAGAGCTTCCAGAACAGATTATACGCAAAACCAACAGGCTGAAAGAAGTTCAAACTAATTTGGATCAATTGTCCAATACGGACAGGACAGATATGTTCAATCGTACCCGAATAGTGTCTCTTAAAGCCGAACAGGAAAAGCTAACCCCAAAAATCAATTTGAAGGAACAGCGGAAACTAGGTTGTAATCTTCTTGTGGAGCTGTTCCGGGCGGAACAGGACCTTGCACGTAGATCAGTTGCACACCTTAAAAAACGGTTTCAACAATTAAAGGCCGCATTTCTTGTGGCGACCATGGAAGGCTTTCCAGAATATGAATTCAGTGATATTCTGGCTACATTGTCCATTCTGATTCAGTCCCTGGCCATATCCCTGTTCTTTGCACGCACCCTTAGATTCAAAAAAGGCATCACAGCCGTATTGATTGAAAAAATCCCCCAAAGCCTTCTGTGCCGTCTGAGATACATCTGGTATCCCTTTATCGTGCTTCTCCCCCTCTTTATTCTATGGCTGGCCTTAAACGGATATTATTACTCCTCCCCTGAACTGCGTTTTCTGGTCAACAAAACCTTTGCGATATCCGTATGGGTGTTTCTCCTCTATTCCCTTGCCCTGAGAGCTTTGAAACTGGTTGTCTTCATCATTGTCCTGGCTTGTCTTTGGCGTATATGGGAGTCGGTTTTTCCGGCATTCCATATTTTACAGGATATCCATTTTTGGAGTTATAACACTGTGGTGGATGTTTGATCCACTTCACAGATTCGTTGTAAAAAAGAACATTTTTAGGAGCCGGGCGATTTGAATTTGATATTTTTACAGATGAAAATAATCCGGGTGGTTACTATGAACTAGAAGCCGTAAAGAATATCAAAACAGATAACACTTGGCTGAACCCTTCCTTTGCTGAAGCATATAAGATCATCTCGGTATTGCTTTGTGATCTTCCCTATAAATATCGGTACAATATTCTTTTTATGGTAAGAAATCTGAATGAAATTTTGGCCTCACAGCACAAGATGCCAAAAGATTCCCGGCTTTCTGGGTCTGAAAATGGATACTCGGAAGATGTCTCGAGTCGTTGATTCCAACCTTTACCGTCAGAGGTCACGCTTGGTGTGAAATATCAGGATATAGAGGAACCTTTTTTTTCCTGTTAATCACCAACTCCTTCTATGATCGCTGTAAGCCCTTAATCAAAAGGCGTTGACTTCTTTTCCCAGGGGAATTATTTCTTTTTTTGTTAAATGCTTAGGTTGGTGTTTCTTTTAAGAAGGGTAGAATTTACAATATCTGCCCTTGTGATGCAATATTTTATAAAAAAATTGACATGATTCTAATTTGGAAGTATATTTATTGAGCATGGCAGGGGGTTATGGGCTGACATCCATTCTTGCCATGCTGAGGATTTGGCCGAAATGGTCTGTGTCATGTAAGTGAGGGAAGAAAAATATTGACCACAACATCCAATATTGTTGCTGTAAGTGGATATCGGGATCAACATAACGTTTTTACCACGGTTACAAGCAATTCTGCCTTAAAAAATGATCCTCCTCCTATAAATCAAAATGATGAAGTAAGTTTTTCCCAAAAAGCCAGAGAGCTTCAGCAGGTTTATAAAAAAAAAGAAACAGTTCTGGAACAAAATTATACCAACGAAAGCCAGCGGCTGGAAAGCGAATTTATCCAGGAAAAAAACAGGCTTGAGGCAGAGCACGGCCAAAAAAAACGAGCCCTGGAAATTAATGTGTATGTGTGAAGTTTGTTCTTGAAACCATTTCCAATGCCAATCCTTTTTTTTTGTATCCCGTTTAAAATTTGTACCGGGTTTGAAATCGTGGAGAATACTTACGATTTTTAACAATTTAATGGATTGACTTTAAGGTTTATTGGCCTGTATTAATTAGAATTATGCAATAATTGGGGCAAAAAGTTTGGGGCAATTCTTCAGGGGACCTGATTTTGCCCCTGTTTTTACGGGACTATGATTTGGAGAACGCGCAGTATGAATGACCGGAAAGTTAAGCGTAAACTTGCCGCAATTGTTTCAACGGATGTCAAAGGCTATAGCCGGTTGATGTCCGATGATGATGTTGAAACCGTCAAATCATTAAAGGCCTCTAACTACTGTTTATAAAAATCGTAATATGTTGTATGATCCCCTATTTTTAAGTTAGAAATTTTTGGAGGTTAATATATGAAACCGGTTGTGGCCCTTCTTGGCCGCCCCAATGTGGGTAAGTCCACACTTTTTAATAGAATTACCCGGTCCCGCCAGGCTCTTGTGGATGATATGCCCGGGGTGACAAGGGATCGGCATTATGCAGATGCCAAATGGGATGACAAAGCCTTTACCTTGATTGATACAGGTGGGTTTTTAACCTCGGATGATGATTATTTTGCCTCCCAGATTAAAGAACAGCTTCTGGTTGCCGTGGACCAGGCCGATGCCCTGGTGTTTATCATGGATGGCCGTGCAGGGCTCTCCCCCTATGACCGGGATCTGGCAGATTTATTGCGCAGGGCAGACAAGCCGGTTTATTATCTGATCAATAAGATAGAAAATTATAATCAAAGGGATGAACTGGGGGATTTTTATTCCCTTGGCATTGATAAATTTTATTATATATCGGCCGAGCATGGAGTGGGGGTGGGGGATTTTTTAGATGATCTTGTCCAGGGATTCCCGGAAGAGACTGATGAGGAAGAAAAGGAAGATGGTCCCATTCGAATTGCCATTGCGGGTCGGCCCAATGTGGGGAAATCGTCCCTTGCCAATCGATTGTTCGGGGAAAAAAGGGTGGTGGTTAATGAAAAGGCCGGTACCACCCGGGATGCCATTGAACTGAGCGTTACCCACAAGGGGCAGGAGTTTGTCCTGAAAGATACGGCTGGTATCCGCCGCAAGGGCAAGGTTACTGAAAAACTTGAGAAATTTTCCATCATCAAAGCCCTGGACAGCCTGGATGACTGTGATGTGGCCCTTATCCTCATTGACTGCGAGGAAGGTAT
>PIVS01000764.1 GCA_003353855.1 Desulfobacteraceae bacterium | reverse complement strand
GATGCCCTGGCAGATGCCGGGGTAAAAATGGGGCTTTCCAGAAAAGACTCTTTGTTTCTCTCCACCCAGACCGTTCTGGGTGCGGCCAAGCTGCTACAGGAGTCAAAGGAACACCCGGGACAACTAAAAGACCGTGTGACATCCCCTGGAGGAACTGCCATTGCCGGCATCCACACCCTGGAGCAGGGAGGATTGAGAACCACTTTGATCAATGCAGTGGAATCCGCCACCAAACGATCAAAAGCCCTGGGCGACCTGATGGTCAAAGACTTTATAGAAAAAAACGGAAAATAAACCCGGCCCTGATTATATCGGCCTGGTATAACAACACCGGCACCGGGATTTTACGGCATAAATCCCGGCGCCGGTGCCTGACAAGGCTTAAACCTCAAGTTCCTTTTTAAGCCAGTCTCTGACATTCCCTTCCACGGCATAAACCCCTTTATATTTACCAATGCCCTGCAAAAATTCTGCTTCAAGGCTTTTTGGCAGTTTGAAATTCCCCAGCTCCTCGGAATCAAACCCCCGTCTCCGGACCAGGGTAAGAATGGGCGGCCTTTTCCAGGTATTGATCACAAAGTAGACCGTCTCATTGTCATTATCCCGGGAATTGTAATAGGCCTGGGATCTAAGAGGGCCCCATTCCAGGTGAAGTGCTATGGCTTCCTCCGGCGTCATCTCCCAGTCAACGGAATTTACAAGGTCCCAATTCTTTTTTATTTCACGAAGATTCATAATTCCTCCATTCTTTTGGTGATTGAACAACTATAATAGTTAGCAATCGTTAACAGCAAGTTGTGTGCCGCAACAAAAAATTATGAAAAATCACGCTTAAAATCAGGATGTTAAAATCAGTTCCAGGGCCAGAACAAAGGAGGGGTGCACAAAAATGATACAATTTTGACACGCTCATTCAGAGACAATTGTGTCTCTGAATGAGCGGAATTATGACAGATTAATAATTTTCACACAATAACTCAAAATAGCCCGTGGGTTTCACACAGGCCGGGCATTTATCAGGTGCATCACTCCCCTTGTGGAGATATCCGCAACTAAGGCAGCGCCAGGTAACCTCCTCTTCCCGGCAAAAACTTTTACCCGATTCAATATTTTGTGCCAGATGCAGGTATAGTTTTTCATGGTGCTTTTCAGATACAATAATGGCATGGAAGGTATCTGCTGCCCGCTGATATCCTTCCTCCTGGGCGGTCTTTGCAAACATCGCATACATCTCATCACCGACATACCGCTCAAGTTCCGCTGCCGACAGCAGATTGGCATGGGTGTCTTCTATAACCCCCGTGGGAAAAGACCAGTTAACGGGCAGTTCTCCCCCGTTAAAAAACTTAAAAAACCTCAGGGCATGTTCAAATTCCTGGTCAGCGGTTTCATCAAATATTTTTGCAATCTGAACAAATCCTTCTTCCCTGGCCCTGTTGGCAAAAAAATTATACCGGGTTCTGGCCTGGGCCTCTGCTGCAAAAGAGGTGTGAAGATTTACGGCAGTCTGACTTTCCCTGAATTTACCCATGAATGCCCTCTTTATTCTTCTATGGTAATAGCATCCGCACCACATTCAGCCGCTGCCTGGCGGACGACCTCCTTCAGGTGATCGGGAACGGGATCTAATTGAACGGTGGAAAGGAGCTGATCTTCATCATATTTAAACATCGCGGGACAAAGATCGTTACAATTTCTATCGCCCATGCACATTTTGCTGATTGTTACTTTCATCTGATTTTTTCTCCTTTAAATGATTAAATAATATTTCTTCTCTAATTTCGCATCCAGGTGTGAAATTTTTCCACCCATGCCAGCAATTTTTCCGGGGCATGGTCTTGCTTCCACAAACCGGCTGCATACTTGTTTGCCTCTGCCATGGTGGGATAAATATGAATTGTTCCTAATATTTTATTTAACCCGATACCATGTTTCATGGCAAGCACAAACTCGGCAATAATATCTGCCCCGTG
>PIVS01000212.1 GCA_003353855.1 Desulfobacteraceae bacterium | reverse complement strand
CTTTGGGGGGAATAATTTGTTCCTTGCCACCCAAAGGGCCGTGATATTTGCCGTGGTACCTCCTGTGGTGAATCCCCCCAGAGCTGTCTTTGTATTCTGAACATGGGCGGCATAAAATTCCTCCCCCACGCCATAGATTATTCTGTGTATCTTGGCGATTACCTGTTTTTCGAGGATTGACAAAACCTTTGAGGTTTCCAGTTTGATCATGTTCTGGTTCAAAGCCGCAGAAATGGCTTTGAGGTGGACCATAAAAAAGGGAATGGCAGAGGTCATATGCCCAATAAAATATGGAGAGGCTACATTAACGGCCCTGGGTGCAATTTCCTGGATAATGTCCTGGATCACATGGGCCAGTTTTTTCTGGGGCACAGGGTCGATAATGGTGTCTGTGTAATCCTTGGCCAACTCTGCCAGGCTGATTTCTTCGGTTACCCCCACATGCTGGTTTAAAAAATCATGGAGGCCAAAAAGAATCTGTTCCATATATTTGACCAGGGTCTTTTTACTGGTTTCATCTTCCGGCCGGATAAAGACCCGGTGAAGGCTTTGCCAATCTGCTTTTAATCTGGAGCTGCCAGTTGTTTCCATGGAATTGTTTTTGCCTTTCTTGGAATGGGAATCTATATTCTTGTCAGCAGCACCCGCTGTCTCAGCAGGACGCATTTTCCTTGCCTTTTATCCATACCTGGATAATATAGGCGGCTCAGCCAACTCCGGGGTTGACTGCCAGGGCCTCGGAGGGGCAGTTGTTGACACAGGCCCCGCATTCCATGCAGGCATTAAAGTCCACAATCCTGGCCTTGTTTTCATGCATTTCCAGCACATGGTGGGGGCAGACCTCGGTGCAAAGGCTGCAACCGATACACTTGGTCTCGTCCAGCACCAGGGTGGATACCCCTTCTAAATGTCTTAATTTTCTCATATCTTATATTCCTTTAGCTTAAAAAGCTGAGTAAAGCCAGAGGCCTGTGGACAGGACCAGGGTGACCAACTGGATGGGTATATACCGTTTCATTTCCTTTTCAACCCCTGAAGGGGAGGTGAAGGGGGTGGTGCCGGTAAAGTTCATGGCCAAAAATGAACTGATGGTCACAGAGAACAGGAACAGGGCAATGCCGGTGCTGGGAGAGGCGGTTGCCATAGGAACCATACCAATCATGACAAGGGAGGCCAGGGCGCCGGCAATGAATCCTTTGAGGGCAAACTCCCTGCCGGGGATATAGGGTAACAGGACCGGGGTGATCACCGCCCCTGACACCATACCGGTCAGGAGAGCTGCAAAGGCACTAAGGCCCCGGGACCAGGCTTCTGTGAAAGAGAAAAATCCCGGCCCCATGCCGGAAAGCACAAAAAGAACCAGGGCTGCAATCAGTGCAGGTTTGAGCACAATCTGCAGTTCCACCGGAGTCAGGACGATTCTTTCCAGAAAGGTAAATGTTACGTTCCGCATGGAGGGATCTGCTTTTTTGTTATTTTCCAGAAATTTTGGAATATCTTCTGCCCGCACCGGCCCATAAACCACCCGGAAACCGGATTTTTTTTTCACTGCCCTTGCGCAGACCCCTGTGGCACCTAACTGGGGCACGATGATCCGTTTGTGATCCACTATCTTCTCAAGATCTGTCCTTTGAATGCGGTCCACCAGTTCCCCGGTGGAAAAGGTCCCTTTCCCTGCCGCGCACCAGACATTGATTCCCTTGGTATCCAGAACCAGTATCCAGGCGTCAAGGGTGCCAAGTTCTTTTCGCAGGTGGTCAAAGGTCAGCTTGAAATTTGCAGTGACAAGCACCTCGGATCTTTTGTCAGGATTGCCCACTCCATAAAGTCCCGGGGCCACTGTATAACTGTAACGGTTGATACCGCATCGGACAAGGAAAATGGATATCCGATCCATCATATTCAGCCCGGTTTTTATCCGGGGCAGGGGGCCGATATCTGTGGTGATAAAATCATCCACATAGGAGCAGAGGCTGTATCCTGGTTTTTCGTAGGCAGACAGAGGGTTTGTATGCCCTGGTCCAGTGCCGCAGCAATTGATATCGACTTTTTCCATGGCGGGCATGAGTGTCACGCCGGAAGTTGACATCGTTTTTTTTCCGGGGGTGTTTTCCTTGGTGTTCATAGATATTCCTGTCTCATTATAGTTTTCTCATATAGTCTTTCACCAGGCTTAAGACTTGTTTATCAACACAAAAATAGGTTTTGGGTCCCTCCACATCACCGCAGACAATTCCCGATTCCTTGAGCTGTTTCAGATGCTGGCTGATTGTGGACTGGGAATAGGGGAAAATATTGACGATTTCCCCGCATACACAGGTGTTTATATCAATCAGGTGCTCAATAATTTTTATCCGGGTGGGATGCCCCAGCGCCTTGAAGATTTTGGCTAATTTTTCAGTATCCATCGGTTTACTGCCCTATTCTTTCAAACTGATGTTTGCCTATCATGGATTCTCCTTGCATTATCGTTTATCGACAATTAACGATAAATAAAAAATACCTGATTGTCAATCCCCAATTTTTTGATTTTTGCGGAAATCTTCGGGACGAACTTGCAGGTTCAGGGTCATTGCAGATTTGCTCAAATATTTACAGGAGTAGATTTTGACACAGATCTTCTCAGACGGTTTATTTTGACCATTAATAAATCAGAAAGTTTTGATCTGCCATGGGGTTTTCTCCTCTATGGGCTTTTACGGGTTGTATCGGACAATTATAACCGGTATTGAATCTTTGTCAAATTTGGGATAAGAACAAAGCCATGCCCAATTATTCAATTAACCCCATCACCTGCCCGTGAAATAGGCAATTTTTACCTATTTGGCAGCTGCCCCTGGATGCAAATTTTTTATAAACTACTTGATCCAGGCGGTGATGGTTTCAAGGAGGTTCTCGGGTTTCACCGGTTTGGTAATATAATCGTTCATACCGGCTTTCAGGCACTTTTCACGATCGCCCTTCATGGCATTGGCCGTCATGGCCAGGATGGGGATGTCTTTCCTATTATTCATTGCCCTTATTTTTTGTGTGGCCTCGTAGCCGTCCATTTCCGGCATCTGTACATCCATGAGAATCAGATCATAGGGAGTTTTCTCGACTGCTTTGACCGCTTCCTTTCCGTTGGCGGCTGTATCTGGTTTGTATCCGAATTTTTTAAGCAGGTGAATGGCAACTTTCAGATTTATCATATTATCTTCCGCCACAAGAATCCGGACGGTCTGCTTTTTAGATTCCTTAAGTGTGTGCCGGGTGATGAGCTGTTTTTTTGAAGATTTTTCCCTTTGGGTCCTGGTACTGCCCAATACAGATATGATGGCATCATAAAGATCAGATTGTTTAATGGGTTTGTTAAAATAACCGTCAATGCCAATATTCTTCATGTCGGCCCCATCTCCACGCATACCGCAGGATGTGAGCATGAGGATACGGGTGGAGACAAGGGTTTTGTTTTCTTTAATTAACAAGGCCAGTTTGTTCCCATCCATGTCTGGCATCATCATGTCAATGATTGCAACATCATAGGCCTTTCCCTTGTCCCGGGCATCTATTAATTGCACCAATGCTTCTTTGCCGTTTGAGACGACCATGGGTTTACATTTCCATGATTTTAAGTAGGCAGATATGATTTCACGATTAATGGGGTTGTCATCAACCGCAAGAATTTGTTTCCCTTGAATATCTTCGGGAAATTCAAGGGAAACCGGCTGGTTCACGGACAGATCCTGTGTTTTAAAAATAGCGGTCAACCAGAATATAGACCCCTTGCCTTCTTCACTTTTGACGTGAATTTCTCCTCCCATCATTTCTGTTAATCTTTTTGAAATGACAAGACCAAGTCCGGTTCCTCCGTATTCTTTGGTTGTGGAGGCGTCAACCTGGGAGAAAGATTTGAACAGACGGCTCAGTCTGTCCTTTGGAATGCCGATACCTGAATCTTTCACTTCAAAGAGCAGTTTTACCCTTGAATCAGTTTCCGACTCCAGGCTGACCCGGATGGATACATATCCCTCATGGGTAAATTTAATGGCATTGGTGGCAAGGTTCAAGATTATTTGGCGAAGGCGTCCCGGATCACCCCGCAACAATGAGGGAACCTCGGGATGGATAAAACAGGCCATCTCGATTCCCTTTTCATTTGCTTTAACGGTCAGCATTTCAATGCTTTCTTCCAATGTGATCCTGATGTCAAAATCCATGATGTCAAAATCAAGCTTGCCAGCCTCTATTTTTGAAAAATCAAGAATTTCATTGATTATCCCCAGAAGAGAGTCGGCAGAGATCTTAATGTTCCTGGCATAATCCTGCTGATCTTGATCCAGGGTGGTATCAATTAAAATACTGGTCATCCCGATGATACCGTTCATGGGTGTCCTGATTTCATGGCTCATATTGGCAAGGAATTGGCTTTTAGCCCTGTTTGCAGCATCTGCCTCCCGGGCCAGGTTTTGAACCTGTTCAAGGGTTGATTCCAATTCTTTGTTTGTAAGTTCCAGCTGTTGGGTACGCTCAATAACCCCTTGTTCCAGTTCTTGGTTGAGCTTTCTTACTTTTTTTTCAGCCCCTTTTCTGTCATGGATTTCCCGGCTCAGTAATTTATTGATACTGGTCAGGGATTTCTCCCGCTGTTTAACCTGGTTGGACATGTCTTGAAATTTTGAGGTGATAATCCGGATCTCTTTTTGGGTGGCCTGTTTAAATTGATAGTCATAATCACCCTTTGCCGTCTGTTCGATTCCTGTGATTAGCTGGTTTAGGGGTTTTTGAAGGATTGTCCGGATAATGAGCCCCGTGGCAAAAACCAAAGCCGCTAATACCACGGATATGGTGATCATATTTGTGATGAGCAAATCCTTATTACGCTTTTTTAGGGAGCTTGTGGTGATACTTATCTTTACTTTACCAATGGCTTCATCTTCATATTTAATAGGGCTGATCCGCTCAACGATATCCGCGGCTTTTTCATTTTTGTATTCAAACAAAGAGGTGCCGAGGCTGTCCATGACATCAAGTCCTGCGATGAAATCATTTTGAACAAATGATTTACCTATGATGGAGATGCTTTCCTCATCATAATTCCAGATGGGTACGGCAAGGCTTTGTTGCAAAAAAGAAATATATCCAGATGATTTGAGTTCATACAACCGGTCGGTTCTTTTGGAGAGCATTAGATATCCGAAACTGACAATAATGATGGTGGACAGGACAACCACAACGGCTTGGCTGATGATCATGTCTCCGGTAAGGGATCGGCCCCAAAATCTAAAATAAGTTTTTTTGGTTTGATCTTTCTTGTTCATCAAATTTGAAATCTCCAACGTTTATTTTTGACCTTTGTATTTATTAAAAAGTGCCTTCATGAAAGATTGATCTTCACGTAGCCTGGCGATCTCATTCCAAATAGCCGTTATTCGTCCTTGGTCAATTTTTTGATTTTTAATGGCAAACCCCATGAAGTATGATTTTGATTTTATTGGGGTTGAATGGATTCTCAATTTTCCCCTAAGCCGTTTCTCAAGTTGGAGACCAATGGCATTTTTCATTGGGGTGACAAATGAGCCCCTTTTGGATTTCACAAGCTGGGTAACACAAACCATGGTGTCCGTCGCTTCAAGTACTTTAATGCCGGCAGATTTTAAATCATGGACAATGGAATATCCCAGGGGTGCTCTCACCGGTTGGGGCAGGCTTTTTAGGTCGCCGTCAAACCTATAGGGTTCATGGGAATTTGTAATGACAACATATTCAACCTGGGTGATTCGCCATAGGGATTTACCAAGTATTGCCGCATCATCAGGGTAAATTAAAAACTCTGCTCTCTCTGGTTTATAGGATACAGATACAATGGCATCGTATTTACCGTTTTTTGTATCATGGAGACATCTCTTCCATGGTTTGGGAAAAAATCGCATATCATAATTCAGATTTGAAAGCGCTTTTTGGACCAAGTCGATATGGATCCCTTTTGCCTGACCAGCATGTGAATAGGTATATGGATACCAATAGCCCTGATCTGTAACAATACGAATCATATCCTGCCGGCAGTATCCGATAATAGGAGTCAATATTATCAAAATGATTAAAAGTAATCTTCGTTTGACCAAAGCGATTCCTCCCTGGAATCAGGATATTTTAAAAGCGCATCTCTATTTTTGAAAAACCCTTAAGGTATAGAGATATTGAATCCCGATTTTTAGTTCTGATGTGATAGGCGATAGTAAAAGTAATAGCTGTATGGGATTTAGTATAAAATAAACCCCTTTAAAGTCAAGGTAAATGTAGGTTTACAAAAGCTCTCGAAAAAACTTCCGGTCAATATTTTTTTGTTTGATTTAAATTTGAAGAGGCATCTGTGCCTTAATGGAGATGCCTAATTTGCCCATTGTCCTTTTTTTGTGTTCACCGTTGCCAACCTGTGATAAAATACCGGATTTAAATTGATATACAAAGGATTAAATTTTGACACCATTAAAAGGCTCACAAAGAAAATATTTGAGGGGACTTGCCCATAAACTGAACCCGGCAGCATTTGTGGGGCAAAAAGGGATCACCTCTTCTTTGACCGATGAAATTAACATTGCCCTGGATGCCGCAGAATTGATTAAGATAAAATTTAGCGACCACAAGGAAAAAGAACTGAAGACTGTTCTGGTTGAAGAGATCGCTTCAATTACCAAGAGTCATGTTGCCGGGATGATTGGCCATGTGGCCATCTTGTTCCGTCAACAGGCAGACCCTGAAAAACAAAAAATAAAACTGCCCTGATTACCAGCTTTCCATTCTAAATTTTCATCCTATTTGACATGTGGGTTGAATTTACGGAGACCCCCTATGACCTCGCCTAAATTTATTTTTAAATCCCTACGGGGAAACAGCATGAAGCTGGATGGGGGAGCCATGTTCGGGAATGCTCCCAAAGCTTTGTGGGCCCGCTGGATGTCGGCGGATGACCAGAACATGATTGAGATCGCTTCCCAAAGCCTTCTGGTCCAGACTCCCACCTGCAATATTTTGTTTGAAACCGGGGCCGGGGCCTATCTTTCCCCTGACATGAAAAAAAGGTTCCAGGTCCAGGAAGATAACCATGTGCTGCTGGATTCTTTGGCAAAAATCGGCCTGAAGCATGAAGATATTACCCATGCGGTTCTATCCCACCTTCATTTTGACCATGCCGGAGGCTTATTAAAGTCCTATGAACAGGGCCGGGCTTCCCATGAACTACTTTTTCCCAATGCCCGGTTTATAACCGGGCAAAAAAACTTTGAGAGGTCAGCCCTTCCCCATGCCAGGGACAGGGCCTCTTTTATTCCGGGGTTGGCCGGATTATTGGAGAAAAGTGGTCGTCTGGACTTGAAGCAGGAGAAGGACCGGCTGCACCTGGACGGGCTTGAGATTGAATTTATTGAAAGCCATGGACATACCCCGGGGATGCTGCTTTCTTTGATCAAGGCCCGGGGGGTTACCATGCTTTTTGCAGGAGATCTGACACCGGGCCACCACTGGGTCAATCTTCCCATCACCATGGGGTATGACAGGTTTCCCGAAGGTCTGATTGATGAAAAAGAGCAGATCCTGGGCCGGGCTCTGAATGCAGATGCCCTCCTGTTTTATACCCATGACCCGATGTTTGCCGCCTCAAAGCTTCAACTGGACCCGGTGAAAAAAAGATTTGTCCCCACAAATCTGCTGGATCATTTAGATATGGCGGTTTAAAAAAGCAAGGGGCTGCTGTTTCGACCAATAGTGTCCTTGTTTGTTAAAAGAAACAAAGCCCGCATGTTCGCTGGATTCCGGCATTTTTAACCAGGGAATCCACCCGGTCCGGGCCCAGGTGAACCAGGGTCAGGTTGCCGCCAAGGCTGAATCCTAACAGGGCAATCTCCGTGTATTCCCCTTGCAGGCCTTATTTCCACTATTTAATTGTCCTTAAATTTGATATATTATTTTTCCTGTGAAGTAAATTTAAAATAAGGATTGATAAAAGAATATGAAGGTTGGAATCATTGGCCTGCCCCAGACAGGTAAAAAAACGTT